>CAZGUI010000068.1:0-13219 GCA_964528875.1 uncultured Bacteroides sp.
ACTTTAGTTCTTACTAACACCTACCCATTAAAAGACACGAACTTGATTATACTCTGTATCGTTTAGCGTTTCTAAATTAATTCTATATAATCCTTGCGAAGGAGCTGAAACCTCCTCTTCAACAGACAACTCTTCTACTGCAAACGAAGCCGATCCTGTGATATTACTGACATAGGTATCACTTTTATCATCCCTACCTCCTATAATGTATAAAAAACCATCTTTGTAAATCATCTGGCTGTACTTTAACTCCAAGTCTATTTTATAACTATACATCACTTTACTGAGTACATTATATGTCAGAAAATGAGTGTCTTCAAAAATATAAAGCGTGTGATTCTGCTCATTATAAGCCAAAGCCGGTCTTTCCATACTGAAAGGAAGAGTAGACTCCTCTTGATATTCACCTGTATGTAAATTATAGGTATTCAATAGGGGTAACTCTTGATTATTATATCCTCCTACATGGAACAAAAGAGTATCTATAACAATACCAGGTGCTTCATAAGCATAGGGAACATCCTCTAACTCATACCAATAGCCTGTCTGCAAATCAAATAAGTGAGCCTTTGGAGTGTATAGTTTTCCATTTTTATACTCCTTATAAGAACCATTCATCACAAAAATGGAACCATTGTATAAACCTGAAGCAAAATTCACCGCCTGATGTGGATTACTGTTACTTGAATAAATGGTATCCCGATTAATATCATAAACCTCAACCAAATCATTCAAGTGCTCTCTCTTGGAGTTTTTTGATAAACGCTTACCTCCAATAATATAAATTCTACCCTCATTATAATGCATATTATGATAGGCTCTATTGGAAAACTTCAAATCGGATAGTGTCCAACTATCTGACTCAATGTTGTATATCTGCATCCTCCCACTATTATGCGAGTATAGATCTTTTGTAGTTTTTAGTAACTTCTTACTAGAATCTCCTCCGATAACATAGATACTACCTCCCACCAATGAAACACCAAAGCCATAAACGCCTCTTTTTAATGGAGCTAACTCATCAAATATGATGCTTTCGTTTAGCTTTTTATCTGCCCTAACGACAAGAGGATCAATCTGATAACTTCTTGGTGTTAAACAAATAACACTGTCAGTAATATCTTGTACACAGATCTTTTGAGTCAGATAGCCAATATGACTTAGGATCAGAGTATCTAAATTAGAAACAGGACTTATTCTTTCGAAAAAGAAATATCCATTTTCATCTGTAACTGTTACTCTATCTGCTTTAACATTTACCCCTATCAAGGGAGTCTGCTTCTCTTTATCAAGCACACGAACCTTATTTTGTCCACATAGAGTACCCAAGATAAAAATCAACAAACTGAAAGAAATATATCGTCTTAAATTCATAGACTGGTGATTATTAAGGTGTAAATAATTAAAGAAAAGGTACAATCATAAAGAAAAAACATATACTGAAAAGATAACATAAACATTAAAATAAAACAAGGATCAACCCAATTATAGTCAAATTAAAACTAACTACAATAGTTAAACAAATAAATATCAAGGCATCATTTTCACAATTAAAACACGAATACAACCCACATAATAGATAAAACAACAACTATAAACCATTATTAAATTAAAGAATGTTAGACCTATAGATTCAAAAGAAAGAATAAGGTAGAACTTTTACAAAATCGCATATATTTGAATTGTGTTTTTCATAGTATTAGATTTAAGGTTAACAAGATTGGAGCAAAGCGTTGCTCCTTCTTTATTTTAAATACTTTCCTAACACATCAATGCCTTGAAATATCCAATGCCTTAAAAGTTCCACGAACAATTCAACCTGAATAAATATCCCTCTCCTAAGTTATACACGAAGTCAAACAACACACACTCACACAAATTTAAAAAGAACTACAAAATATAAGAGAAAAAAGTTTCAGAGTGTTAAGTCGACTATTTTAGGAAGGTCAAAATCTTAAACTATGTTACAAAACATACGTTTTCGCACACAATGTTTGGAAAACAACCAAAAGTCGCATATATTTGTACTGTGTTTTTCATAGTATTAGATTTAAGGTTAACAAGATTGGAGCAAAGCGTTGCTCCTTCTTTATTTTAAACACTTCCTCTTCTAAAAAAATGCTTCTAAAACTCTATAAAACATAAACCTCAGGAGTTGACCTACTACCCAAAGATATCTGCTGAAGCTTGATGCTTCACAATGGATTATTGAATAAAAATCTTCTGGAAAACACCATGTTGCAGAAAGATGGTGCAGTGAAAAATTAAGTTCAGCAGACAGACTTCTAATTGAATGAACCAATTTTAAAACTGAAGATAAAAAGATAGACTAGACACCTCTCCTTTTATAAAAGTAACCTCAATCATAAAACATGAAGAGGAATAATATTGAAAACTCTTGAGAATAGGTTAATACATCCGTTAAAATCCATCCATTTTTCACAATTAAAGAATAAAATAAAACTTATAGTTGACAATTTAGCAATTATAAAAGAAAAGTCAATTAAAAAAAGTTAGATACATAAACTCGAACAGTCTACTATTCGACAAACCTTCAAAAATCTAATATCTTTGAATTGTGTTTTTCATAGTATTAGATTTAAGGTTAAAAAAACTAGAGCAAAGCGTTGTTCTAGTTTTTTTGTTTTAAAACAAAGGAAGCACAAAAAAAGTATTCTTATTTCCTATCTTTGTTATAAATACAAAGAGAGAATCACACCATGGAATTACTTGTATATAAAGCTTCAGCAGGTTCGGGAAAGACTTTCACTCTTACTGTGGAGTATATCACGAAACTTATTAACGACACGCAAGCCTATAGGCGCATATTAGCCGTAACCTTCACAAACAAAGCAACGACTGAAATGAAGGAGCGCATTTTAAGTCAACTCTACGGCATATGGAAAGAAGAAGCTGAATCAGAAGCTTATTTTTATGAAGTTAAGAAGCGAATAGATCTCGCTGATGAAGATATTCGCACACGTGCAGGAAAAGCTCTCTTTAATATCATACACAATTACAACTACTTTAGGGTAGAAACCATAGATTCCTTCTTCCAATCTGTAATGCGTAATTTAGCCCGAGAACTAGGTTTGAACCTAAACCTTAACGTGGAGTTAAACAATCAAGAGGTATTAAGTGACTCAGTTGACAGTTTAATTGAAAACTTAAATCCAAACTCTCAAGTACTTTTTTGGCTCTTAGATTACATCAATGAAAAGATTCTTGACGAAAGAAATTGGAATGTGGCTCACGAAGTGAAATCGTTTGGCCGAAACATCTTTGATGAGAAATACATTGAGATGGGTAAAGAGTTGAGGAAAAACATGAAAAATCCTCATTACATTGCCAATTACAGAAAAGAATTACAGAAACTTCAAAAAGAAGCTTTGGAGCAAATGAAAGGTTTTTATGAGCAATTCCATTCTATTCTTGGAGAAAACGGACTGACTGTTGATGACTTATCTTATAAATCGACAGGGGTTGCCAGTTATTTCAACAAACTGAATGAAGGTTATCTACGGAATGATGCTTTTAATGCACGAGCTCAAAATAGTTACGAAAGTGCTGAAGCTTGGTGTAGCAAAAGCTCACCTCAAAAAGAACTGATTATTTCACTCGCTGCATCACAACTGCAACCTTTATTGCACACGGCAGAGAAATACAGACAGCAGAATAACCGAATAGTACAAAGTTGTTTTCTATCCTTGGCTCATTTGAATCAATTGCAACTACTAAACTCAATTAGTGAGGAGGTACAGCGACAAAATAGAGAGAACAACCGCTTTTTATTATCAGAAACCAATGCTTTACTACATAACATCATTCAAGAAGATGATTCCTCGTTTGTGTTTGAAAAAATTGGATCAAACATCCAACATGTAATGATTGATGAGTTTCAGGATACTAGTCGTATGCAATGGGCCAACTTTCAAATTCTACTTTTAGAGGGACTAGCTCAAGGAAAAGACAGTTTAATTGTCGGCGATGTTAAACAGTCTATTTACCGTTGGCGCAATGGCGATTGGTCATTACTAAATAATCTAGGAAAAGACCCTTCATTTCCCTACCCTGTGCGAATAGAGACTTTAAAGACCAATCGCAGAAGTGAAAGTAATATTATACTCTTTAACAATCTTTTTTTCAGAGGAGCTGTAAGTTATCTTAATGGTATATATAAGGAGGAGTTAAAGAAAGATTGCATAGAGCTCCTGGATGCATATAGTGATGTAGAACAAGAATCTCCTAAAAAAACAAAGCTTGGATACATCAAGACTTCTCTTATTGACACCAAAGAAAGTGAATACTCCTATGAAGAGGAGACCCTAATCCAAATGAAGGAGCAAATAGATCGGTTAGTTGGGGAAGGTGTTGTACTGAAAGATATGGCCATATTGGTACGCAAGAACAAAACGATACCACTTATAGCCGATTATTTTCAAAATGAAACGAATTATACTATCGTTTCAGATGAGGCTTTTCAACTAAGGGCCTCAATAGCCATCAATATAATTATTGATGCCATTCAGTACTTGTTGAATGGCGACAATACCATTGTTAAGGCACAATTATTAGTAAACTACCAACACAAAGTAAAGAAAAACAACGTTCCTTTAGAGACCTTATTGGACAAGGATTCCAACTCGCTACTTCCTTCTGCTTTTCTAACAAATAGTGAAGAGTTGAAGCTTATGCCTCTCTACGAATTGATTGAACAACTATTTATACTCTTTGAGTTGGATCAATTAACAAATCAAGAAGCTTACTTATTTACGTTTTTCGACTCGGTTAGTCATTACTTAGAATCTAACTCTTCGGATTTAGCTTTATTTATTAAATACTGGGAAGAGAGACTCTCCATACAAACCATTCCGAGTGGCGACATAGACGGTATTCGTATCCTTTCCATTCATAAATCTAAAGGACTGGAGTTCCACACTGTACTTATTCCTTTTTGCGACTGGAACTTAGAAGTAGAAACTCGTGTAGGTAACTTAGTGTGGTGCACTCCTAATACACCTCCTTTTGATGAGCTAAACATTGTTCCCATTAACTATTCCGATCGAATGAATGAATCCATTTATCAAGAGGATTATTTAAATGAGCGTTTACATTTGTGGATTGACAATCTAAACATTTTATACGTTGCTTTTACTCGTGCAGGGAAAAACCTCATCCTATGGGGAAGACAAAACAAAAGAAACAGTGTTTCGGAATTACTCAACGAAACTCTACCCAACCTTCACTTAACAGCAGGTATTTGGGATGAAGAAAAAAAGAATTTTGAATTAGGAAATATTTGCCCTTCTGTGACCAAAGAAGAGGAAAAGAGATCAGGCAACCCCATTACTCACTCGCGAACTCCGATTACATTAACTATGCAATCTATACCTCCAACAATAGAATTCAGACAATCTAACCGATCGGATGACTTCATTCAAGAGGCAGGTGGGGAAACTAAGCGTTCTTTACAGTTTATTGACAGAGGGCAACTTTTACATACTTTATTCTCACAAATCAGAACACTTAAAGATATTGAACCGGCCATTGAACAACTACTCTTTGAAGGTATCATTGAAAGTCAAGAAGAGGAAAAAGAAATAAGAGAGCTGACGACCAAGGCTTTTAATCACCCACAAGTAAAAGAGTGGTTCTCCAAGGAATGGAAGATCCTCAATGAAGCCTCTATATTATATCAAGCCAACGGAAAACTGGAACAACGTCGACCCGACCGTATCATGATTGACAAAAACAAGGTTATCATTGTTGATTTCAAGTTTGGACAACCATTGAGGCGTTACACAAAACAGATGAAAGAATACATCAACTTATTGACTGCCATGGGATACACTCCAGTGGAAGGGTATCTGTGGTATGTAATGTACCAGGAGATAGAACAAATAGATTAAACAAACAGAAGCGAACAGATTATAATTATGAGCACTTTTTTAGAGATCGTTGCTAACGACATATATCATAAACTAGATAGAGATTTATCTGAGGTAGCTGTTATTTTCCCAAACAAAAGAGCAAGCTTATTCTTTAATGAACACTTGGCTCAGCTGAGTATCCACCCCATTTGGGCACCCACCTATCTAAGTATTAGCGAACTTTTCCAGCAATTATCCCCTTTATCATTAGGCGACCCTATACGTTTAGTCTGTAAGTTGCATGAGGTTTTTCTTAATCACACGAATAGCAAGGAGACTTTAAGCGACTTCTATTTTTGGGGAGAATTACTTATTAGTGATTTTGACGACGTAGATAAGAACTTAGTTGATCCCGATCAACTCTTCACCAATTTAAAAGACCTTAAGGCTTTAATGGACGATTTTGAATTTCTAGATGAAGAACAGGAAAAAGCCATTCAACAGTTTTTCAAAACCTTCTCTTCCGAAAAGCAAACTGAGCTTAAAGATCGGTTTCTAAAATTATGGGATTGTTTAAACGCCATTTATCACGACTTTAAACAAAACATAAGGGAACAAGGTATTGCTTATGAAGGAATGCTCTATCGGGATGTTTTGGAACAGCTTGACGTTGAACGTCTACCCTATAAAAAATTTGTTTTTGTGGGATTCAACGTACTTAATGAGGTGGAAAAAGAGTTCTTTCATTTATTAAAAGAGAAAAATAAAGCATTATTCTATTGGGATTATGATGAGTTTTACACACAGAACACACAAGTAAAACAAGAAGCTGGTGAATTTATTCAACGCAATCTAAAGCTATTTCCCAATGAATTAAGCCCAAATTACTTCAACAACTTTAATCAACCTAAGAAAATAAGATATGTAGCAGCTTTTACTGAAAATGAACAAGCTCGTTACCTCCCCCAATGGATCAACGAGAATCTATCGCCCAATGAACGAGAAAGTGCGATTGTATTATGCAATGAGGGATTACTGCTTCCCGTACTTCATTCCATTCCCGAAAAAGTACAACACTTAAATGTAACCATGGGATTTCCTCTTTCTCAAACGCCCGTTTACAGTTTTATTTTGGCTATTATTGAATTACAGACTCAAGGATATAACTCCAAAACAGGACGATACCTTTTCCCAGAAGTGTTATCTATACTCAATCATCCTTTTACACGAAAGAAGTCAGACTTCACCAACACATTGATTGAAAGTTTAACAGAGAATAATCGGTTCTACCCCACTCCTGCAGAGTTGCAGAAA
The DNA here is from genome assembly GCA_964528875.1 of uncultured Bacteroides sp. Taxonomy (GTDB): domain Bacteria; phylum Bacteroidota; class Bacteroidia; order Bacteroidales; family Bacteroidaceae; genus Bacteroides_E. The sequence continues at coordinate 7,185 of CAZGUI010000068.1, forward strand.
GATGCTTTTTTGCAATCACTTTTCACACCTATACAAACGCAGATTGAATTATGTAAACATCTTACATTCTTAATAAAAGAGGTTGCAGCCTTGTATAATGAAGAGAATGACAAATCGGAGCCTTTTACTCCTCTCTATAAAGAGTCGTTATTCAAAGGTTATACCTTAATAAACAGATTACATACACTGATTGAAAGTGGTGAATTGGATGTTAATCTTTCGATTTTTACCAAATTAACTGAACGACTTCTTTTAAGTACGAAAATTCCTTTTCATGGAGAACCTGCCATAGGTTTACAAGTAATGGGAGTACTGGAAACACGTAACCTAGACTTTAAGAACCTCGTTATGTTATCGGTTAATGAAGGACAACTGCCCAAGAAAGGAAGTGAGACCTCTTTCATACCATACAATCTGCGAAAAGCTTTTGGTATGACTACCTTAGAGCATAAAAATGCAGTTTATGCCTACTACTTCTACCGACTTTTACAGCGAGCTGAGAATATTACGTTAGTGTATAATAACACCCGAAATGATCAGAATGAAGGAGAATGGTCTCGTTTTATGCTACAACTACTCATTGAACTACCGCAACCCATTGAACAGTTTTTCTTAAAAAATGAACAAAAACCACAACTTATTCAGGGTATTACAATTCCTAAAACTCAAACAATTATAGAGCGTCTTAATGCATTATACAACCAATCATTGGGAAACAAGGAGGCTACATTTCTCTCTCCATCCGCGCTGAACACCTATTTAGACTGTCGATTAAAGTTCTATTATCGCTATGTAGCAAACTTAACTCCACCCAATGAAATTAGCCCTGAAATAGATTCTGCTCTTTTTGGTAGCATTTTTCACGAAGCCTCTGAGTTGGTCTATCGCTATTTGGCTCAACGATCTCCACTCATAACCAAAGAAGAGATTAGTAAGTTGATTAACGAAAAGCAAAAAATACGGCAATTTGTAGATAAGGCGTTTAAGGCTTTACTTTTCCACATTGAAGAGGCTGAACAATCGGAATACAACGGAACGCAATTAATCAATGCCAGTGTCATTCAATCGTACATAATACAACTCTTAAAGTACGATAGTCAACACACTCCTTTTGAATTAGTAGATACCGAAAAATTTATTCAAGGGGAGATATCTGTAAATACAGACCATGGAGAAATAAAAATTAAAACCGGTGGATTTATTGACCGAATGGATCGTAAAGAGGGTGTCCTGCGGATCATAGATTACAAGACAGGAACAGGAAGTAAAATACTGAGAGATTTAGATGATTTATTTGACCGAGAGAATGCTAATCGCCCTAGTCATATTTTTCAAACTTTCTTGTACTCATCGGTATTATGCAACCAACAGAAGGATAAAATTGCACCTGCTATTCTTTATTTAAGAGAGACAACAAGAGATGAATCTCCTATTATACAACTTGGCAAAAATAAAAAGGAACAAATTGAGATCAACAACTTTGCCCTTTTAGCCGATCAGTTTAATAAAAGGTTACACGAATTACTAGAGGAAATCTTCGACGATCACACTCCTTTTGATCAGACCGAGTTTAGTGAGAAGTGTAGTTATTGTGACTATAAACATCTCTGCCTCAAATAATCAGCCTTTTTGGCAGCAAACCATAAAGAAACAGCACAATTAAAGACTATTTGTCATAAATATAATAAAAATCTCATTGGCATATACTTTGCATTTATATCAATGAGCAACGATTATAATATCAAGGCTCACAGAATATAAAATGTTCAATTAAAATATAGGAGGTTAAATTATGATGCCAATTAGAAGATCAGAAAGATGGTTACCCAGTATTTTCAACGATTTCTTTGATACCAACTGGATGGAAAGAGCAAACGCTACAGCACCTGCTATTAACGTTTTTGAAAGTGAAAATAGTTATAAAGTTGAAGTAGCTGCTCCCGGCTTAACAAAAGAAGACTTTAATATAAAAATAGATGAAACCAACAATTTGGTTATCTCTATGGAAAAAAGCCAAAAAGAAGAGAAAAAAGAAGAAGGAAGCTATTTACGCAGAGAATTTTCTTACGCTAAATTTGAGCAAAGAATCATACTCCCCGATAATATCAATTACGATGGTATTAATGCACAAGTTGAAAACGGAGTGTTATTGATTGATATACCAAAAATCACAGAAAAAGAAGCTCAAAAGAACGAGAAACTAATTGAGATTAAGTAACAAGTCTTATAAGAGAAGAGAAAAAGCGTCACTTCTAAATTAAGTGACGCTTTTTTTACATCCTAAAAACACCTAGAAAAAACAATAACCCATAAGAACTTTTACATATATTGGCAAGTATATTGACATTTTAAGTAAAAAGTAAAAAAAAAGAAATATATTTAGAGTACTACATGGCTGAAAGCTTAACCGTTATACAACCCAATAAAGTTTTACAGATGTAGTGGATATTAAACATTAAATAATAAAACAATGAAATCAATTTTTTATAAAGCAGACACCAGAGGTCACGCAAACCATGGTTGGTTACTTAGTAAACACACTTTTAGTTTTGCTAATTATTTCAACAAAGAAAGAATGAATTTTGGCTTGCTGAGAGTTGTCAATGATGACAAGGTGGCTGGTGGAGAAGGTTTTGGAACTCATCCACACGATAATATGGAGATTATATCTATCCCATTAAATGGTGATTTGGAGCATATGGATAGTATGGGTAACCGATTCATTATCCGTTCGGGTGAAGTTCAGGTGATGAGTGCAGGAACAGGAATTACCCACAGTGAATACAACGCGAATGAATTTAAGCCGGTTGAGTTTTTCCAAATCTGGGTGTTCCCTAGAGAAAAAGGCCTTAAACCCAGATACGAACAAAAAGAATTTGACTTTAACGAAAACAGAAATCAGCTAACAACAGTTGTTTCTCCCGATAGTGTAGATGGTAGTCTATGGGTGTACCAAGATGTTTGGTTCAACATTGGACTTTTCGATAAAGAAAAAACCACCAACTACAACGTAAGGAAAGAAGGGAATGGAACTTTCATTATGGCGATAGAGGGAGCGTTTGAAATCAATGGAGAAAAACTGGAAAGACGTGATGCCATAGGTATCTGGGAAAACGATGCCGTTGATATAAAAGCATTGACTGATGATGCTAAGTTATTAATTATTGATGTTCCTATGGATTTTGAATAATAGAATTCATCTATATTATATAGAAATAGGCTGTTCTTAAGTGAGTAGCCTATTTTTTGTGCTTTTATTTTTCTAAATAGATAAAAGTGAATGACACATACCAATTGAATACATAGAAACATATTAGGAAAACACTTATGCTTTACCAGCTAATATATAAGCCAAAATTATCAATCCGATAAAAGCGCCAAAGATAAATCCGTATGCAAAAAAAAGTCTAAGAGGTGTTTTCATATTCATATTCTTTTTACTGTTTTTATTCTATCATTCTATTCTGTATAAAGAAATAAAAAAAAGAATTAACAGCCTAGTTTTCTTTAAGATTTTCACCAAAAGTAAACTATAATAATTTTAGGTCTAAGGCTCAATGCCCCTCGGTCTAGGACCGAAGGCCTGTCGGTCTAGGACTGAAGAGTGCTCGGTCTAGGACCGACTAAAAACGGAAAAAAGTGAGGTTCTACGCATCAGAAGTGGAGTCAATTTTTCACCTCTAATGAATAGTAAATTTCATCTTCCAAACGGCTTTATTCTAATTTTTATTTCCTTTATATCTATCTGTACCAATCCAAGAGAATTTAATCCCACAGTAACTTCTCAGTTAAAACCAAAACATACGTTGTCAGCTGTCCATCGGGATGATACTCCCAATTTTTCCTTTGAGTTATTCTATTGACTGTCTCTGTGTCCAACAAAGTTTCACCAATATATATTTTAATATAATCAGCTTCTATAGGTGGTAAATTCATTTCAACAGGAAAGGGATCTCCTGCTTTATCTTTACGACCACCAACGCCTCCCCAATAAGAAGACACTTTTTCTGTAGCATGAGGCACAGTGGTAATATCCACCTCTTTACCAAAATTCAACGATTCAGGGTCGTCTTTAGTAACAAGAACAAGACGGATATCTTCTGTCAATTGATTTTCCACCTTAAAGTAATAATCAAGACTATAATCACAACTCACCAATCCGAAGATTAGAATCAATAAGGATAAAGTGTTTTTCATTGTTAGTCTATTAAAAATAATAAATACTAATGTAATTAAATTAGTTCTATTAAAAAGACATTAAAATTTATAACCGACAGAAAAAGTAGAGTTTCTATTTGCTGTTTTATCCCAATTATCATGCAACATATCAATAAATCCAACTTCTCCATTGAGACTAAAACAAAGTTTTCTCCATTCTAATGTAACACCTATGTTAACTCCACAATCAAACTTCCTAAAACCATCATCACTAAAAGTATCGCTCTTTATTCTTCCCATTTTCATATCACCATTTACTCCATAGGCAAAATAAGGTCCGGTATTAATCATAATAGATAAATCATCTAAGATTAAGAATTTATAAGCACCTAAAAGTGGAATTTGCATATAACCTGCAGTAACTTTAAGATTGTCTATATATGATTTTGCTCTAAACCCTTTTGCTGTATATTCTAAACCTGTTAGAAGATACCAATGAGGCGAAAATGCAAAGTCAAGAGTTAGACCGGCATGAAAACCGGGCTTTATTCGTGTATTATCATAATAGCCATATTCATAATCGCCTACGTTACTCAGGTTCAACCCAGCTTTAATACCTAGCACAACCTTTTTTTCTTGTGCGGAAACAGTCGCCACACATACCATAGCAAGTAAAATAAAAATCAGTCTGATTGTCTTCATAATGTGGATTGTGTTTATAAATTAGATTTATTTTAATTAATACAAACAATCTATTTTTCAATAAATGTTTACTGCATACAATATATACAAAGAAAGGATAATATGATTCAAAAAAACAATTATTATTTTTCACAAAACACAACAAAACACATTAAGCAAAAGAGAAGTAGCATTTGCAACTAATGTTGTATTCTAATCAGAAATGGATTTGATTGATTAGTATTACAATAAATTATTGTTCATAAACAGTCCCCCAAAGAACAACTCAGTAAAAAATGGTTAGAGAGTTGCAAGACAGATCAAGAATCCTTTTGACTGATTAGCAAGAAAAACAAGAAGTACAACATGGAGAGCCATAAACGATGTAAACTCAAAAGATTGACTTTTTTCTGATTTGATTGTGATAACATCTCTTTTATCTTTATAAATAGAGTTTACATTGCATAATAAGTGATAGGAGTCAACAAGCGTATTATCAAAATCACACATCTTGTTACATTTTGTTACATTAAAAGCAGCTGAGTCTATTATTAAGCTAATCCCACCAACAATTCCAGAAAGTCATCCATATGGTATTTAATTAAATCAAGTTTAAGCTTAAACATATAAAGGTATCCGGATAAAGGAAAATCTTTTTCAGTTCCATTCTTATATTTTTGTATGCTATCTTCTAATTCTTTCATCACTTTTAAAATACCTGTCAAGATATCAGTGACCTCATCTCTGTTTTTCAATACATGAGTTTCGGTAAATCTTGCTAGAACCATATCCGTATTTTCCAACAGCTTAATCACAGAAAGCAGTTCTTTCCTTATAGATGAACAGAGATAATTATTAACATCTATTTCTATAGCAATGATTTCTTCACGTTGTTTTGATTGAACAAACTGCACATATCCCATAAACTCTCTGTCAACCGGCCTCACCTCTAGACCATAAATTAAATGGTCTATTTCTTCCATTCTAGTCATAATAGCTTTCTTGTTTTATTGAAAAATAGAACTAATATAAAGTATATCATTATTAATTGCATCATAAAATATAAAGTGCAATCAATTGGTAATATACATAGATTAAAAGATACTAGGAAATATAAAGAATAAGCAAATGTTATAAAACAAAAAAGAGCATAAATCATTTATTTACACTCTTTAATAATCTTGTGACTCGGGTGG
>CAZGUI010000069.1:0-13217 GCA_964528875.1 uncultured Bacteroides sp.
TTTCCTACGCCCTGCGCCGATGCCGTCACCGGCGTCATCGTCAATACCATCAGGAAAGACAGCGCAAGAGCCGTCAGCCTGTGGGCTGGTTTCGTTGTGTTCATAAACTTTCCTCCTGCTCTTATTTGTTTTGGATGCTCGTTTTGCCTCGTATTTATCCGCTGTCAGGTGACAGAAAAATCCCTCACAATGTGTCACCCCTTTCGCTGCGATAGGCTTCGCAAACGTTGCGAATCACAATCATGCTTTTGGGGCCGACGTTGCGGATTCCCAGCAGCTTTTCGGGTTGATGCTCCAGCAGGTCGCAAAGCGCATCCATGTCGTCAACACCGCCCCGCGCCAGCTTCACTCCCGTTGCCGCGGTGCTTTTCCCTAAAACCGGGCAGCCCGCAAAATAGGCTCGCACATCTTGTGTCATGGGGTTCCTCCTTTTGATTTTGGGGCTATATCACACGTTTCTCCCCGTGTCAATACCCTACACTAAAATTATAAAGAAAAAATGCAGCAAATACCAGAGTCAGAATCGCTGGATTGCCCAACGAAAACAACACTTGACATATTTATAAAAATGTGCTATGCAATTTTATAAAAATATGCTATACTAAAAGTGTTATTAATCTTGTTTGAAAGGAGGCAAGGCCATGAATGAAGTGCCATTACATATCGCGCTCTGCGAGGATACGCAGAGCGACCGGGAGCTGCTGGAACGCCAGCTTGCCGAAAGCGGCTTTGCCGTGAAGTATGAATCCTTTTCTTCCGGTGAGGAACTGCTCTTAGCTTTCCTGCCGGGGAAGTACGATGTAATCTTTCTGGATATTTATATGGGCGGAATGAAGGGTGTGGACGCCGCCGCCGAAATCCGCAAAAAAGACCGCGCGGTCACGCTGGTTTTTACCACTACCAGCACTGAGCACACATTGGAAAGCTACCGCCTGAAAGCTGCCAGCTATCTGGAAAAGCCGGTGAAGCCAGAGGATGTGCGGGAGGTTTTGGAGCTTGCGCTGGCAAAACGGGACAGCGCCGCCTCTATCACCCTGCTCATTGAGGGCGCAAACCGCAAACTGCCGCTGGAGAGTATTTTGTATTTTGAGCAGGTGAATCACGCCGTTTATGTACATACCCATACCGAGGTTTTGCGCACCAGCCAGACGGTGAAGCTAAAGGCTATCGAACCGTTACTATCGGACTGCTTTTTCCGCTGCCACCACAGCTATATCGCCAACCTGCGCTATGTGTGCGGTGTGGATCAGGAGCTCAAGGTGTTTGAAATGCAGAATGGAGACAAGGTGTACATTCGCCACCCCTCCCTTGGCAAGGCTGTAAAGGCCTACGAGGAATATCTGTTTCGCAGGGCGAGAGGGGGCGGGATATGAGAGCGCGCGTTCGCAAGACCTCCGCCCTGCTGTACGTCCTTTTGCTTGGGGCGGCGCTGTGCTTTGTTGCCGTGCAGTCGGTTGCTGTTCAGTCTGCTCAAAATGCGGACAGCGCAAGAGCCATTTCAGAGGTTTCCTGCGAAACGGATACAGGCACTTCTATGCGGAAGCTCCCCGCCAAGCTTTCGGGGCTTGCTCCTCGCACCGCCGTTACCCTCAACGCCGAGATAGAGGCAAAGCCGAGGGATTTTCTGCTTGTGAAGTCGGTGTTTGCACCCCTGCGTGTGTATGCCGATGATGTGCTACTCTACGAATACGGGCAGGCGGGGAGCTATCCCGCCTACATGAATGACCCGCCTACCAATCCGGTGCTGATTCCTTTGCCAATGAACAGGGAAACGGTTTCCCTGCGCCTTGAGTACCAATCGCCCACCCAGCGCAGCGAGCTTTCACTTCCTGCCATGACCGTGGGAACGGAGCAGGCACTTTTCGCAAGGCAATTTCAGCAGGATGGCTTTACCTTTCTGTTCTCCATCCTGCTGATATTTATGGGCGTTGTGATGGCTGTGGTGTCGGTGAGCTTTGTGGGCAAAATCCGCTCCGGCACGTCCTTTTTGTGGCTGGGGCTGTTTTCTCTTTCGGCAGGCGTTTGGAGCCTTGGCGAATGCGATCTGACGGCGCTGCTTTTCCCCTATCCGTCGCTGCTGTATGCCATGGCTTACCTTGGGCTGTTTTTGGTGACCATTCCGCTCTTGCGCTTTGGGCTGACGGTGCTCCAGCCGAAAAACCGCCTGCCCATGCAAATCATGCTGTGGGTGCATCAGGCTTCGGTAGCGGCAGTGCTGCTTTTGCAGCTGACCGGGCAGATGGATTTCATCAAAAGCCTGTACTGGTTTCATTTCATTGCGCCGCTGGGCTTTGTGACCCTTGCCGCCTGCCTGCTTTGGGAACACTTTCGGCACCGCAATCCGGCGGCAAGGCGGTTTGGTGTTGGCATTGTGATTCTGGCAGTTGCCGTGGTGCTGGAGCTGCTCAATTACTGGCTGCATTTCACTGGTGTGCTGACGCTGTTCTTTCAGCTTGGTGTGCTGGGCTTTGTGGTGTCGCTGGGCATTGCCAGCGGCTATTATATGCGGGATTCCCTGCATACGGCGGCGGAGAAAACCCGGCTGGAATACGAAATGGCAGGGATGGAGCGGCAGCTTTCCCTGCAACGGCTGCAATACCAGACGCTTGCGGAAAATGACGAGCTGGTGAAGGCCCAGCGGCACGACCTGCGGCATCAGCTGGCGGTGCTGCGGAGCTTATCGGCGGATGAGAACAAGCTGAACGAATACATCGACAGGCTGACAGAAAAAATCCCCTCGGGCGAGGGGATGCGCCTGTGCGAAAACTATGCCGTCAATGCCGTCGCCGCTTACTACTACGCAATGGCACAGCAGGCGGATATTGAGATTGATGTGAGCCTGATTGCGCCGAGGGAGCTGGCGGGGAGCATTGAAAGCGACCTGTGCGTGGTGGTGGGCAATCTGATGGAAAACGCCGTGGAGGCCTGCGCCCAGATGGAATCGGGCAGGCGGTTTATCCGTATCGGAAGTGAACTGCAATACGGCGTTTGGACCATCACGGTGGATAACAGCTTTGCCGGCCAAATCCGCAAGCAGGACGATGCTTTCCTGTCCTCCAAGCGTCCGGGTGAGGGCATGGGGACTTCCTCTGTGGCAATGGTGGCCAAGCGACATGATGGCAATGCTAAGTTTGAGAGCAGGGACGGCGTGTTTCAGGCTTCGGTGTATTTGCGGGTGGAGTAGGCTGGTTTCTCTAACGAACGCATTTTCTCACATCAAGCCCGATGCTCATTTTCCAGTCACCGCCATTCCTCATTCACCTGCTGAAACTCGGATAGCACTTTCTTTATTTGCATTCCTCTGCGGTCAGATCAAGAGCAAGAAGTGTTTCGCCTAATGAATCAGCTTTCCCTTTTCTTTGACATCATTGCGATACCCGCCTTTAGCCGTACACTTTGTTCTTTTTCTGTAATAAGTATTCTTAGAGTGAGAGGTTCTGGTGGGTCCATCATGAACCGCACCTGGGTTCTCCCAAAAGACGGAAATCCCCCTTGGCGGGAGATCCGTCTTTTCTCTATTTTGCAGTCCGGCTATTTTTTCAAAGTCAGCCGGTTGCTGGTGTTACTCCCATTTTCCCGATAACGGGATTCTTTTTCAATCAGCCCTGCATGAACCAGATCATGTAGGGCTCGCTTGACGGTGCTGCGGGAGAGCTGCAAATCGGCAGCAATGGTCTTGACCGCAGGCCAGCAGTCTGAGCCCTTTCCCGCACGGTCACGGAGATAAATATAAACTGCCCTCGCCCGATGAGGAAGTTCATCGGGTGAGGCCGCATAGATGTGGTTAAAGTAGCTCATGGGATTCGCTCCTTTACGTTTTCAGATGACTGCGCCGTTTTGGCAACTCTGCAGGCTGTTTCGCCACGGGTGTGTGGAGCGTACCTGTTCCGGTGGGCGGCTCCAGTACTTCGCCGGTTTCTTCATCCACCATCAAGCAGGCTGTGTGCTTGCGGACGATGTTTTCCTCCAACACCTGTTTATCGGCGTACACAACCTTTCGGTGCGCCTTTTCCTCCACTGTATAGGGCTTTCCAAAGGTGATGCCCCAATCAAGGAACAACCGCAGTCTTGTCCGCATAGGATGGGTGCCGGTTTTCATGACGACGAAGTTTCCTTTGGGTATGGATTTCAGCTCGTCCGGCGTCATGATACTCCAGCTGCGGTTGCTGCTCCAAAGGCTGACGAAAATCTCATTTTCACCTATTTTTATGGGGTGCTGCTCAAAGCCCTCACCGAATCCGTCCGATGCCTGGCCGGAAGTATACTCCTTGAGCCGCTCCAGCTCCGCATCATTCAAATCCCCTTGCACCCGGCATTCAGATACACCCATTAGCTGGCTGCCGACCTGCTCCACTGTGAAAAAGAGGGACTTCACTTTATGACTTACGCTGTCATCCCCGTGGTAATACTCCATCAGTCCGCGTTCCGTTTCCTCCGGCCTCCGCTCCTTGAAAATGGCTGCAAGGATTTGATCATGGTAGGAGAGCACGGTACGCGGGTCAAGCTCCGTGGGGTATTCCTCCAGAGAGCCCCATTCGTCACGCTCATATTCCATAACCGTAAGCGGCATATACAGCTTGAGGGTTTGGAGCGGCTGGGGAATGATCGTGAAGCTGTCCTCGCCGGGGATAAGGGCAAGAGTGCGGCCGTTGTTCCATTTCATGTGGATTTGGGCGGCATCGTCTACAAAATTTACCTCGCCCTCCGTACCGGGCGGCACGGGAGCATAGGGGTCCTTCATTTCCGTCAGACGGATGCGAGTGCCGGGCGGATACTGCTCCTTAACTCTTTTCAAAAAATTCTCGTTGTACTTCATTTGTGAGCCTCCTTTGCACGTTTGTTTTTATTGTGAAGCTTCTGCATATCCGTTCTGAGGCAATCGCCCTCAGTGCTATAGCAGATGAAACCGTGGGAAGGGTATGGGCAGCTGCCGCAGCTGGGGAATGGACCGCGAGGGCGTTCCTCCGCCTGTAATTTGCCGACAGTCACAAGATTCTCCGAGTCGTAACAGGCTGTTTGTTTATTTCGCTTATATCTTACCAGCATCATTTTTCCTTTCCAGAAAACAAAAAAAGCCGGAGAATGAAAGTGCGTTATCGCACTCCGATTCTCCGGCTTCAATGATTGTTCTCTTATTTTATTGGTTGAGGATTATATATATAGCGCCGCTTTCTTTTCGGCTTTGCTGCCGTATCGAAAAGGGCGCTGACGGTATCCATTTATTCTTTTTCTGCCGTAAAAGGGCATAGGTGTGAGTTCAAATCCATGGGCTTATCCAAATCACCCCTATGATATCTTCGAAATCGCAATCTTTTTCGACGGGCATTTTGAGGGTAAAAAAGCCCGGAAATGGCGGATGTCCTGCGGTTTTCACCGCAGGACATCCATTTCTGACATTAATTATGGTCGGGGCGACAGGATTCGAACTTGCGACCTTCTGATCCCAAATCAGACGCGCTACCAAACTGCGCCACGCCCCGAGGACTTATATATAATAACATCCTTATAGAAAAGTGTCAATATATTGCCCCATTTTTCAGTTTTAGTTTTACTTGCCTTTTCTCCTAGGCTATAATGGCAAAATAAATTCCCACTAATAATATCATAGCCCCTGCTAGCTTATCTAAAAGCTGACTAGTCTTAGCAAATAAGTCCATCCTCGTTAAAACAGCCGTAAATGTCCCTACAATAATAATGGGTACTGCCCGCCCTAAAGCATACACAAAAAGCAAGGTAGCCCCATATAGTATATTTCCACTAGCCAAAGCAATGGATAAAATGGCAAACATTACAGGAGTGCCACACTGTGAACCTGCCAAGCCCATAACCAGCCCCAAGGAATAACTGCCCATAAATCCCTCATTATTCCCTAGCTTATTCAATAAACCACTACCAAAACTAATATTAATGCTATATAAACCGATTAAATTTAGTCCAATTAATATACATATAAAAGCTACAAAATAATAAATCACACTTGAGGCAAGTCCAAATATACCACCAATAGCAGCCATAATAAGTCCCAGTATCATAAAAGTACTAGCAGTTCCTAAGCTGAAAAACAAAGCCAGTAAAAAGCCCCTTCGTTTATCCGCCCCACTTCCCCCTACATGACCGATAACTATCGGAATCATACTGATATTTCAAGGGGTAATACTAGTAATAATACCCGCCAGAAAAACTAAAATATAGCTAAAAACCGAAAAAGAACCTAAAAAAGTAGGCACTACTTGATTAAGCCAAGCTTCCATTAAAAATATGCCCCCTCAAAATAATTATAATTACCCTAGGCTTTAATTTTTAAAATTATAGCAGATATATTATAATTACAAGCTTTTACTGTCAAGTTAAGCTTTATAAAAATAAAGCTTATATAAGATTAATTTTCACCTTAATAGTTAATAATATCTTTAAACCAGCGATCAAGGTTACTATATTATCTCTTTTAGCCAAATTCCTAATTTATTGCTTGAAATGATTTTTTAAAAGATGTATAATAACCTTTGCGGGCGGGTGTAGCTCAGTGGTAGAGCCCCAGCCTTCCAAGCTGGTTGCGAGGGTTCGATTCCCTTCACCCGCTCCATTTATTTTAGATTAGTCCCCGTAGCTCAGCTGGATAGAGCAACGGACTTCTAATCCGTAGGCCGGGGGTTCGAATCCCTCCGGGGACGCCATATTATTAAAAGTCAACTCGTGGTGGGTGTAGCTCAGGTGGCTAGAGCACCAGATTGTGGCTCTGGGGGTCGTGGGTTCAAGTCCCATCATCCACCCCATAATAATAAATAAATACAATACCCTTGACAGCCTTATAGGTTGACTAGTATACTCTGTAATGTTGGGGTGTAGCCAAGCGGTAAGGCAACGGACTTTGACTCCGTCATTCCGTAGGTTCGAATCCTGCCACCCCAGCCAAATTAAGGGCCATTAGCTCAGTCGGTAGAGCACCTGACTTTTAATCAGGGCGTCCCGCGTTCGAGTCGCGGATGGCTCACCAGTTGATAAAATCGGACTTTCAGCGATATGCGGAAGTCTTTTTTTATTGCGATTTGACCGCAATTTGACCACAATTGTTTTTTCTACACTTATTTTTCTATCAAAAAATAGCATTTGACCACTTAATTATTTGTGGTCAATTTTTAATATAGTTTCTAGGTTAGCAACTGCTTTTTTCTTAGTCTTTTCAAACACATGGGTATAAATATCAGCGGTAGTAGATACTTTAGCCTGCCCTACTAGCTCCTGTATGGTCCTAATGTCTTCTCTACTTTCAGCCAGTAAAGAAACAAAAGTATGCCTAAGTGAATGTAACTTTTTATAAGGCAGTTTTGCATCTTTGAAAATCCTCCGATAAGTTCGACTAAAATTAGTAGGGAATATTTTCTTTCCATCCTCGGTACAAAAGACTAAACCCTCATCATTATAAGCTTTACCTAAGAATAGCTTTCCCTGTGCTATTAGGTAGAGTATGGTAGTAAATATTCAAAGTGATTCTTACATCTTTATACCCTAACATCTTAGATACTCTAGTTACATCTACACCATTTTGCAGACTAAGTGTAGCAAAGGTATGGCATAGTTTATGTAATTTGCTTTTTAGCCTAAGCTTAGAATTTTAACAGGCATTCTCGGCAAGTATTGTCTAACTTACACATCTTTGCTATTCTATTCATAATACTCTTGGCATTTGGAATAATGCTAACTAATTGTAATAATTAATAGGGGCGATGGAGATGAATAGACAGAAGGGAATAGCACTCTTTATACTTTTCTTTTTCACACTTAATTTCATAATACTAGCTAATAACGACTTAGCTTATGCGGATGAGCCTGAGGTGCTGTGGATAGAGGGGAATTATGATCTTGTTATGCCATTTAGCGAAGGCTTAGCAGTAGTAAGCTTAAATGGCAAAGGGGGCTATATTGATAAAACAGGTAAGGAAGTAATCCCGCTTAGATATAATTATGCTGATTCATTTGGGGAAGGTTTAGCAAGAGTAATACTTCGGGCCAAACAAGATGGGTATGATAATTCCTATAAATTTGGTTTTGTAGATAAAAGTGGTAAGGAAGTAATACAGTTAAAATATGATATGGCTAGGTCATTTAGCGAAGGCTTAGCACCGGTAAGACTTAAGGATAGACAAGATGGGAACGATATTTTCTATAAATGTGGCTTTGTAGATAAAACGGGTAAGGAAGTAATATCGTTAAAATATGATTCTACTTGGGAATTTAGCGAGGGCTTAGCTTTAGTGTCGTTAAATGGTCAATGGTCTTATATAAATAAAGCTGGCGAAGTAAAAGTATCGCCTAAACATGAATATTATTATGATGATGAATATTATTCTTTTACATTTAGTGAAGGATTGGCACCAGTTGTAGGATCAAATGGAAAATTTGTAGGATTAAATGGAAAATGTGGTTATATAGATAAAACTGGTAAGGAAGTAATCCCACTTAAATATGACGGTAGCCATGAATTCATAAGGTCGTTTAGCGAAGGCTTGGCAGCAGTACGATTAAATGGAAAATATGGTTATATTGATAAAAGTGGTAAAGAGGTAATACCATTCAAATATGATGAGGCTTTTTCATTTAGGGAAGGCTTAGCAAGAGTAAATTTAAATTATAAATACGGTTATATTGATAAAACAGGTAAAGAAGTAATCCCGCTTAAATATAATCCTGCTTATTCATTTAGTGAAGGATTGGCGGCGGTAAGGTTAAATGGTAAATATGGCTATATAGATAAAACAGGAAAGGAAGTAATACCGTTAAAATATGATGATGCTTATTCATTTAGCGATGATGTAGCCCTTATTCGATTAAATGGTAAATGGGGCATCATCCACAACCCCTTAACCAGCAAGGAAATAACCCTCAAAAACCCAGCCCCTATAAACCTAATCAAAGGTAGCAAGACCTATCTTAAGCTCAAGACCGAGCCTAAGGATGCGGAGCTGACCTACATCTCGAAAAATCCCGACCTAATAGAAGTCCTGCCTAATGGGGAAATAATCGGCTTAAAGGCCGGTAGTGCAGAAATAGAAGTAATAGCTAATAAATGGGGCTATGCAGAAAATAAAATCCTAGTACCTGTTAAAATAAATGACTCCTTGACTATAGATTTAAGCTGGATTAGCAAAAATAATAAACTAAAGCAAATAAGTGCTGCCCTAGAAGAAATGCTAGCTGCAGCAGAAGCCTACCATTTGGAAGATAGCAGCACCCTAAAGGAAATAGTACAATACATAAACCTATCCATCCAAAAACTTGCTAACACCAGCATAAAAGCTAAAAACAACCAAATAACTATAAATGCCCAAAGCCTTAGTAAACCTATAAAAACTGCTAAGGAAAGCAAAAGTGAATTTGAAGACCTACTAAAAAAATACCACATCAACCTAGATAGAGATATTAATAGCACTATAAAAATAAACCCAGCTAAGGTAAATAGCCAAAAACCCATAACCATAGAACTGGCTAGTGACCTAAAAACTAATCTTGAGCAAATAGATGCGCTTAATATAAGTACCGACCTAGCAGAAATAACCCTACAGGCTCCGAGCCTAATCAAAGAATTAGAAAAACTAAAAAAACTAACCATCCAACTAGAACAAACCGAGCAAAATACTAAAATAGTATTTCTCGACGACAAAAACCAAGTCATAAAAAAACTGGCTAATAACATCAGCCTAGAACTGCCGATAAGGGCAGAAAAAGCAGAAACCAGCTCCGTATTCTATAAAAGCGGAGCTATAGAAGAACAAATAGGCGGACAATACAACCCTGCCCATAAGACCATGGCCTTTGAAAGCAGCCGTTCAGGCGAATACTACATAGCAGAAAGCTATAAAGAATATAAAGACCTAGACCACTTAAGTGAAGAAGAAAAACAAGCCATAAGGTATATGACCTCCAAAGGCTACATAGCCGATAAAGGAGAAAACCTCTTCGACCCCGACACAGAAATAAGCCGGGCTGAATTTACCGCCTTCATAGTAAAAGTATTCTATGTACTAGATAGAGATCTAAAGGTATCATTTAGCGATATAAGTGAAGAAGACTGGTACTACAACTATATAGCCTCCTCCGAAGCAGAAGGCATAATCAAAGGCTTTCCCGATAACACCTTTAGAGCTAATGACATAATAGATAGGGAACAAATAGTAGCCGTATGTGCCAGAGCCTTACATGAGAAAAAGCAATACCTATATCCCGAAGACCCTATAGAATTAATCCCCTTCCTAGACAGTGAGGAAATATCTGACTGGGCCCAAAAAGAAGTAGCCCTAGCCTATAGAGAAAGCCTAATAGACATGACCGATAACCGCTGCTTTGAAGCCCAAAAGCCTATGACAAGAGCTGATGCAACCGTCATAGTCTATAGACTATTCCAACTACTGTATGAAACTACTCCTGAAGCCATAGATACTTCTCCTACTACAAGCCAGCTGCCTATAGTACCCATAGCAGCAGCTGGGGCTGGCCTGATCGGATTAGGTCTGATAGGGGTTTATTCTTACCGACGGAAGAAGACGGATGAAGCGGCATAGGGGGAAAAAGGGGGCGAATGAGGCTAAGGATGAAGAATCTATATCTAATATTAGGTATTCTTTTGATAATAAGCGGATTAGTCTTAATAATGGCGAACCCATTTGAGGGTGCGTCTTAGGGATTTTTAATCCCGGGAAAATATCGGCATAGTTTGGTATGGTTACCAGCTATGCCGATTTTTCTTGCTTTGCGGTGGATGTAGAAACAGGTGGGTCAAATTCCCCAATGCAGTTATAAACGATTTTGATGCGCTGTACTCGTCTACCGTCAATGCGCTCTGCCTTGTAAACATAGATTTTTTCAACGAACTCCCGGATAATCTCTGCTGTGAGTTTCTTTATGTCTGTGTACTTTCTAACCAAGGCAAGGAAGTGGTCAACACCCAGTGCGCTTTCCTTTTCTGAAATTATAGCGGATTTCAATTCTGCCACTCGGCTTTCAAGGGTGTGCTGCTCGGCTTCATAGTTTGCGGTCATCTTGGCAAATCGCTCATCGGAAATCTTGCCCTCGATATTGTCCTCATAGAGCCTTTGGATAATTTCATCCAGCTTACTGATACGAGCCTGTGATTGCTCTAATTCTCGTTTACTATCACGCATACTTTTATCAAGGTCTATCCTTGTTTTCTTTGTAACCAACTGTACAAATTCATTCTCGTGGTCTCTGGCATAAGCGGTTACCCGGCTAATGCCGTCAAGGAGTAATTCCTCAACTACTACATTGCGTATCTGGTGAGAACTGCAGCCGCCTTTAATCTTACGATAAGTAGCACACACAAAATGCTCTTTATCATGTTCCCAACCTCGCCCACGCACTTGGTATAGCTTGTTGCCACAATCAGCGCAGAAGAGCATACCGGAGAGGATTGGCATTTCACCCATCGGTGTAAGCCTGCGTCTGCCATCTCGAATTTTCTGCACTACTTCGAACACAGGCTCTTCAATAATCGCTTTGTGGGTATTCTCGAAAATCTGCCACTCTGACGGGTCATTCTTTAACTGCTTCTTATTTTTGTAGGACTTGCGATAGGTTTTGAAATTAACCGTATGCCCTAAATACTCCTGTCTTGAAAGCATATGAACGATTGTGCTGCCTCGCCAGATATAATCATCGTCATGGCCTCTGTTGTCCGGGATATTAATTCCGTTTGCCTTGGCATGAGCCGTTGGATTCATTATCTTCCTTTTGCTGAATTCTTTGGCTATCTGCGTAGGTCCATAACCTTGCATGCATAGGCGAAACGCCTCTTTTACCACTTTAGCAGCTTCTTCATCAACTATCCAGTGTGTCTTATCTTCCGGGTCTTTGATGTAGCCATAAGGGGGATTGGTGCAGAGCGGCTTGCCGGATTGACCTTTTGACTTAAAGACGGAGCGGATTTTCTTGCTCGTATCCTTAGCATACCATTCGTTGATGATGTTTAGGAACGGTGTAAAATCGCTGTCTTGCTGATTGGCACTATCTACATTGTTGTTTATGGCTATGAAGCGGATATCAGAGCCGGGAAACAATACCTCGGTGTAATAGCCGACTTTAAGGTAGTCTCTACCAAGACGGCTCATGTCCTTTACAATGATGGTGCTTACATTGCCTTCTTCCGTTTGGGCAATAAGTCGCTGCCAATCCGGGCGGTCAAAGTTCGTACCGCTATAGCCATCGTCCACAAAGAACTCTGTGTTTGAAAAGCCATTATCATCAGCGTACTTTTGCAGAATGGACTTCTGCTTTTTAATGCTGTTGCTGTCACCTTGCAGCTCATCATCACGAGAGATCCGGCAGTATAGAGCTGTGATTTTATCGATATTCTTCACAGTAGTATTTGACTGTCTATTATTCATGTTTTCCTCCTTTCCGACAGTCTTCAAGCGGTAGTCTATATTCCCGTACTACTGTGAAGAAGTCAAGTTGTTTAGAGCTAAGAAGCCTTCATTTCAAGGCTTTCCGTGTCATTAAGTATCATGCGTTTCAGCTTGTCATAAGCAGTCTCTTTGGCAGTGTTGCTGACTGCCGATTCTATAATGTAGAGCGTGTCACCGATAACCTTTTCGGTTACGCTTACGGTTTTAACATCCATCGTGTTCTCCTTTCTGCCCTGGGGGGTAGGGGCGGTCTTAATCTCCACAACTTTTCATCTCGGACAGCGGCGTGGGGCAACGCGCATAAAAACGCAGATTCAAACAGGGTAATAGCCCCAAAGGGGGCGGTGAAAGAGCCCTAATGCATATTTTCAGACACTTTCACTGTTAATTGCCCGCTTACACAGCTATCTGCAACACTTTGATAGCATCCTGGCGGATAAGCTTTCCATCAAGGAACTCAAAAGCAAGGTAGCCAATCTGGTCATTCAGTGCAAACTTCTCTGAAAGTGTCTTGATACTGGCCGGACTTCTGCCAATAACCCAGTAGTAGCTAAAATCTCCAAAGGCAATCGGCTTACTGCCAACTTCTGTATTTGGCATATATTCGGAGATAATAACCTTTTTACCGAGTATAGTATCATCGCTGTCTCTCCAAAAATAGTTCCCGGCACTGTCCTTCAATGTGCGCAGAGCCAGAGCGGTTTCATCGTTCATCATCCATACAGCATTTTTGCGATATTTCGACTTTTGTTTATGCTAATCTAAAAATAGCCCAGCCCAATAATTGAAAAATGGCCCACC
>CAZGUI010000070.1:0-13008 GCA_964528875.1 uncultured Bacteroides sp.
TTAGACTTCCCTTCTATCTTACCACACACGAGTCAAGAGTTGATGATTCCTTTTAAAGAGATTCAAAATCAAAATGTGGAACACTTCTTAATTGTTGAGGCTGTTCATAAAAAACCAACTCTTACTGTAGACAAGAATCACATAGCTGCCATAGAGCAATGGTTGATAGCTAAACCTACAAGAAATAAGGCAGAAAAAATAGCTCACGGTAAGCTAAACATTACTAAACAAGGAAAGGAAGTTACGGTTACGAATAATAAAGATTTCTCTGTTACCTTCTCCTCTCAAACCGGGCAAATGACAAATTTAACATACGAGAATGAACAGATGCTTCAAGAGGGTTTTGAACCTAACTTTTGGCGCGCTTTAACAGATAATGATGTTGCAAACAGAACACTGGAGCGTTGTATTTTATGGAAAGAGGCAGGAAAAAACCTAACTTTAAGTAACTTCTCTATTGATGATTCTAATGAAAATCGGATAGGAATTACGGCAACTTATGCCATGAATGAATTATCATCTACGCTCAAAATGTCTTATCAAATTTCTCCCAACGGAAATATTGAGGTAGGTATGTGTTTCACTCCGGGAGATAAGCCACTCAGTGAAATCCCACGGTTTGGTATGCGAATCATCTTACCCAAAGAGTATGAACAGATGACTTGGTTAGGACGTGGCCCTCACGAGAATTATTTAGACAGAAAAGAATCGGCTTTAATTGGCCGTTACCAAGCTACAGTATGGGAGCAATTCTATCCGTATGTACGTCCTCAGGAAACAGCAAACAAGTGCGATGTTCGTTGGGTTGCACTGACTAATGACAAAGGCAAGGGATTACTCTTTATTGGGGAAACCCCATTAAGTGTAAGTGCTTGGAACTTCACGCAAGAAGACATAGGTTATATTCCTTTCGATACAGAACGTAAACACGGTGGAAGCATAGAGAAAAAAGATTTTGTTTGGTTCAATGTAGATCACTTACAAATGGGTGTTGGTGGTGATAATACTTGGGGAGCACAAGTTCATCCCGAATATACCATAACACCTGAGAAGTTATCTTACTCCTTTACCTTAATGCCTGTCAGAGCAGGTGAAGATGTGGGACAAAAAGCCATTGAGTAATTATTGTATTTAATAAAGACAATTACGATATGAATAAAAAAATCAACTTATTAGGTCTATTGGTTTTTATACTGAGTTTCACTTCCTGCAAAGAGGAGAAAACAACGTATATACAAGATCAATATGTCCAAATATTAGACATTACCTATACGCCAAACGCTGAAACGAGAAGTACGGGCTGGTTTACGGATCAAGGAGCGTGGATGGGATTTACAATACCGGATGCAGACCATTGGATCAATGGTTTTTGTGGTCCTTTTAGTTTGGATCATAGAGACTGGATAGCTACTGCAGCAGTTCATGTTACTTATGAAGACCAAGATATCAAGCTAGTTCACGAATCGACAAACTACCTACCGGGTGAAATTCACCTGGTAGGTAAATCGGATGAGGGAACTGTTACACAACAACTGTTTTTTGTAGATAATCAAACAGCGCTACTACACATAATCTCCTCATCGAACGAACCGTTATTACTTTCAGCTTTGAACTGGGATAAAGGAGTTATTCTAGGTAAAGATAAAAATAAGGTTATGGCAACACATCCTAACGGAGAAACTGTAACACTTACTTTTCCTGAGAACATGGAAATTAAATACAATGAAAATAATTACGAGGTTATTAGTAAAAGTAAAGACTTCTATGTGGAAATTAATCACTTCTTCAAGGAGATGGAAAATGGCGTTTCGGTTATAGAATATCCCTCGTTGCTATCTCAAGCAAAACAGTTGGAAAAAGAGAGTAAACAACGTTGGCATAACTACCTCAGCACAATATTGAGAAACGATATGCCTATGGAGTATAATCGTATTGCTGTAAAATCGGTAGTCACCTTAATCGCCAACTGGCAAAGCAGTAAAGGCGGATTGTTACACGATGGTATCGTTCCTAGTCATGCCGTGGGTTACTTTATGGGGTTCTGGGCATGGGATACGTGGAAAACAGCTGTAGCAATGGCTAAATTCACACCGGAACTAGCTAAAGATCAAATTCGATCTATGTTTGACTATCAACTCATAGATGGAATGATTATTGATTGTATCTACTCCAATCCGGAAGAAAACAATCAAAGAGATAGCAAACCCCCTTTAGCTACTTGGGCTGTTTATGAAGTGTATAAACAAACCAACGATTTGGCCTTTCTAAAGGAGATGTATTATCCACTGGTGTCTTCTCATAAATGGTGGTATGAGAAAAGAGATCACAATAAAAATGGTATTTGTGAGTTTGGCTCCACTGATGGCACCCTTGTAGCAGCCGCCTGGGAAAGCGGAATGGATAATGCCATTCGATTTGATGAAGCTGAAATGGTTCAAAACAGTGCAGATGCCTGGAGTGTTAATCAGGAAAGTGTTGACTTAAATGCGTATTTAGCGTATGAATATAAGCTACTTGAGAAAATAGCTAAAATCATTAATCAACCATTAGAGCTATCTGCTATCAATACCGATGTAGCTAATTACTTCTTTGATGAAGAGAATGGGTTCTTCTTTGATAGACGCTTAAAGGATGGCTCCTTTATTGTGGAATATGGATGTGAAGGATATACACCCTTCTGGACAGGTATTGCTAGTCAGGAACAGATGGATAAAGCGATTGTTCACTTTCAAGACCCTAATCAGTTCTCCACTTATATCCCCTTTCCAACCGCAGCAGCAAATAACCCTAAGTTTATGCCAAATGGTTATTGGAGAGGTCCCATTTGGCTTGACCAGACTTACTTTGCAATTAAAGGCTTACGTAATTATGGATACAATGATTTAGCAGATAAATACACCAAACAGGTCTTTGATCGATTAGAAGGACTAACAGAAAGTACTCCTATATACGAAAATTATGATACTCACACAGGAGAACCGTTAAAGGCTCCACATTTTAGCTGGAGTTCAGCTCACCTCTTAATGATGTATGAGGAGTATGGTAGTAAATAACTT
This sequence comes from uncultured Bacteroides sp., assembly GCA_964528875.1. GTDB lineage: Bacteria > Bacteroidota > Bacteroidia > Bacteroidales > Bacteroidaceae > Bacteroides_E. Next base: position 3,057 of record CAZGUI010000070.1, read on the forward strand.
TACCGTTCAAACTTTACACACCTAAAGCAAAACGGTCAATGAGTACATTCTCATTGACCGTTTTTGTGTTTTTATTTATCGCTTTAATTATTAATCCTCCTCTGAATCCTCAATAATGATAGCATCTTCAATGGCATGAGAAGAAGATAAATCTTGCTTCGTGTTACGGAATCTAGTAAACTTAAACCAGTTCACCAACTCGGATACTGCATAAACAATACAGGTTGCACCAATAATGATTAATGCCGTTTTTTGTACTCCCATTGGGTTAAATAAAGAGATTATTCCTGCTATTAAAATCAAAGAAGGAACCACATAAAAGCCCAAAGGTACACGTATCCATCGCCTTGCTGAAGTTAAAGATGCTATTTGTTGTATTCCTCCCAACAACAAGATAAAGCCTAAAAAAATAATGAACACCTTAGCAAAGAATGTGGGCATAATAACCAACATCAATCCTAATAAAAAAGCACCTAAGCCATCTACCGGAAAAGCATTAAATCCGCCTTTCTTTCTTTTACCTCCTATATAACTCAATAAGGTTATTAGTCCGGAAGCAATAAATAAAACCCCTATAGTAAGTACAATGTACTCTATTGCGGCATCGGGCCATAAAACCAAGATTAATCCTATAATCAGAGCAAATATGATGCGAATAAAAGAATAGTTTAATTTTTTCATATTACATTACGCTTTTTAATATTTGTTTTGCAACAGTACCAGTTACATTATTACACTCTCCATAAGCTACTTTTTTTTCATTGAAACGATTTTCTACTTTATCAATCGTATCTTCTCCAATACCTTCTTCACTTAGTCGAGTAGTTAATCCTAAAGATCTAAAAAATTGTTCTGTTTGTTCTATAGCTTGATCTATTTTTTTATCCGGATTCTTTTCGGAGATATTCCAAATTCGTTCCGCATACTGTATAATCTTCTCTCTCTTTTGTTCTCTTAATACACGCAATGTACCTGGGAGTACAATCGCTAAAGAATGACCATGAGTAAGTCCATGCAACGCAGTTAATTCATGCCCAATCATATGTGTAGACCAATCTTCGGTAACCCCCATTCCCAAAAAACCATTCAATCCCATAGTGGCAGAAAACATAAAGTTCGCCATCAAATCGTAATCTGTTGGATTTTGAATAATTTGAGGAGCAATTTCAATCACTGTATGTAGAACTCCTTCAGCCCAGCGATCCATAACGCTGGATTGATGGGGAGTAGTCATATATTGTTCCATTACATGAACAAAAGTATCTACTAAACCACAAGCCAAGTGATGCTTTGGCAAAGAATAAGTCGTTTCGGGGTCAAGTACTGAAAATACAGGAAAAGTATAAGGAGAGCCAAAGCTTCTTTTTTCTTTGCGCTGACGTGATGAGATGACTCCTCCCGAATTCATCTCTGAACCGGTTGCGGGTATTGTCAAGACAGAGGCAAAAGGTACAGCTTTCGTAATTAGAGAAGGCTGACAAACCAAATCCCAAGCATCTCCATCATAACAGAGTCCGGCAACAATTAACTTTGTTCCATCAATCACGGAACCACCACCTACTGCTAAAAGATAATCAATATTTTTCTCTTTTCCTTCTTGAATAGCCTTCTTAAGTGTATCAATATCGGGATTTGACTCTATGCCCCAAAATTCAATTGTATGGTGATTTTTCAACGCTTCAGACACTTGATTATACACCCCGTTACGTTTCACACTTCCACCTCCAAAAGTAACCATAATCGTCTTATTTTGAGGAATTTCTTGTGTTATTTTAGCAATCATTCCTTTTCCAAAAAGCAAACGAGTTGGATTTTGAAATATAAAATTATTCATCCTTTTTTTCTTTTTAGTTTTCTTACCTATTGAGATAAGTAAAGTAACTAAGTATTACAAGAAAAAACAAGTAAACATGTAGAGTTTTTATATCTTAGAAAAGGAAATACTCCCATAATAAAAAGAGCTTAACCATGGAAAAGAAGAAAGATGAAATAGTTATAACACTAAAAAAGACTGAAGTGAAAACCTCTAGTGATTTCAAGCAAGAGATTGCCTATGCTTTATTTAATAATCACCTGTTTAAGCAGTTATTCATTGCTTCTTCAGTTCAAGGCATTTGTTTTTTAGCATTACAGTGTACTTTAGAAGAAGGAATTCAAGAGTTAAAAAAGCAGTTTCCCAAAGCTATTATAATGCACAAAGAAACAGAAGCAACTCAAAAAATGGCTCAACTGCTTAATGAGAAATTTTCCGGAACGAACAATTACGTTTTACATTTAATTGGTACTCCATTTCAACAAAAGGTGTGGAAAGCATTGTTAGATATTCCTAGAGGAGAAACTAGAACTTATCAGGAAATCACTCAACAGATTAATTACGCCAAAGCTTTTCGTGCAGTTGGAAGCGCCATAGGTAGGAACCCCATCAGTCTGCTAATCCCCTGCCATCGGGTAGTTAGAGCCAATAAAAGTCTAGGAGGATTTCATTGGGGATTGGACGTAAAAAAGGCTTTACTGTCTTATGAAAACCAACCACCAAAAACTTTTTTTCGCTTTTTATTGGTTAATTAAATAAATCTTTTCTAGCTTTGCGAATAGTAGAAAAAGAACAAAAAACTTTTATGAGAAATTTATCAATACATACCTCTTGGTGGTGGCGTCAATTACAACTCAATAGTCGTAAGGGATTGGCACTCGTATGTAGTAAAAATAGTATCTAAAAGAAAAATAGAGATATTACAACTTAAAGAGTCCTGTCGCACTTGCGACAGGACTCTTTTTTTATACACACATTTTATCGCTCACATAAAAATTAAAACAATGAAAGATTATTCAGTAAACGAAAATGGTTATTACGGTGAATTTGGTGGAACTTTTGTTCCGGAGTCTCTTCTTCCATCCATTAATGAATTAAGGGAAAACTATCTAAAAATTACACAAACAGATAGTTTTAAGAAAGAATTTAATCAACTGCTAAGAGATTATGTTGGACGTCCTTCTCCTCTTTACTATGCCAGCCGACTATCCCAAAAATATGGAGCTAAAATCTATCTGAAACGTGAAGATTTGAATCACACCGGAGCCCATAAAATAAACAATACCATCGGACAGATTTTGTTAGCAAAACACATGAATAAAAAGAAGATTATTGCTGAAACCGGAGCCGGGCAACATGGTGTGGCTACAGCTACCGTTTGTGCTTTAATGGATATGGAATGTACGGTTTTTATGGGTAAAACTGATGTGAAAAGACAACGCTTAAATGTAGAAAAGATGAAAATGCTTGGAGCTAAAGTCAAAGTTGCAACTTCGGGCAATCAAACCTTAAAAGATGCTACCACAGAGGCTATTCAATACTGGAGTACAAATTTCTCTGACACCTATTATCTGATTGGTTCTGCGGTAGGTCCACATCCTTATCCGGACATAGTTACTCGATTTCAATCGGTTATTTCCGAAGAAATAAAGAAACAACTGATGGAGCATGAAAACAGAGATTATCCCGACTATCTCATTGCATGTGTAGGAGGAGGCAGTAATGCTGCAGGAACAATTTACCATCACCTTAATGATGAACGGGTTAAGATTGTATTAGCTGAAGCCGGAGGATTAGGCGTTAATTCCGGACAAACTGCAGCTACACTTAATTTAGGTAAAAAAGGGGTTCTACATGGATCGTACACCTATGTAATGTTAGATGATGAAGGAAAAGAGATTGAACCCTACTCTATTTCTGCAGGATTGGATTATCCGGGAGTAGGACCTTTACATGCCCACCTAAAACAGGAAAGAAGATCTCATGTATTTGCTATAAATGACAATGAAGCTCTTGACGCAGCCTTTGAACTGACTAAAATAGAAGGTATTATTCCCGCTATTGAATCGGCTCACGCATTAGGGGTATTAAATAAAATAAAATTCAAACCTACCGATGTAGTAGTATTGACTGTTTCCGGACGAGGTGATAAAGATATGGATATTTACCTATCAGAATTAAAAAAACGTTCAAAAGAGCATAGTTTTGCTACAATATAACACTTTTTTTATTGATAGAAATAAGTAATATGTTCGTAATTATTTAATAAAATATCAGGGTTATGGTTTCTTTTTTCCATATTAATAGGAACAAAGAAACCATTTAGATTGAAGACTCTTTTTTGATGCATTTTTTAGATGAAAACAAAAGCTCAAATAATAAAATTCAGACTGATTAAATGTGTATATTTGTCAATTAAAACTTAATATATAGACCTTATGAAAGCAGAAACCCCATCAATTCTACTCATATACACCGGAGGAACTATCGGAATGATAAAAAACGAGGTTTCAGGAGCACTCGAAAATTTCAACTTTGAGCGATTAATGGAATATATCCCGGAAGTGAAAGAATTCAATCATAATATATCTGCTCACTCCTTTAATCCTCCTATGGATTCATCGGATCTTGAGCCTTCAGCATGGGTAGCTATGGCTAAGGTTATTAGTGATAATTACGATGATTATGACGGTTTTGTTATTCTGCATGGAACAGACACCATGGCCTATTCAGCATCTGCACTTAGCTTTATGCTCCGGAACCTTAATAAACCTGTTATTTTCACAGGCTCTCAACTACCGATTGGTATGTTAAGAACTGATGGAAAGGAAAACTTAATTACATCAATAGAAATAGCCGGGGCAAAGAATGAACAGGGTTTACCTATAGTTCCGGAGGTCTGTATATTCTTTGAAAATAAATTAATGAGGGGCAACAGAACAACTAAAATACATGCTGAGAATTTCAGTGCCTTTCGTTCATTTAATTATCCTTGCTTAGCAGAAGCAGGAATACACATTAAATATAACACAGCTTTTATTAAAGAAGCCACACAAGAGAAATTTAAGGTATGCAATAAATTTGACCCAAATGTAGTGGTCTTAACTTTATTTCCTGGTATTCAAGAAGAAATAGTCCATTCTGTTTTACATATTAAAGGCATCAAAGCATTGCTACTCAAAACGTATGGATCAGGTAATGCTCCTCAAAAAGAGTGGCTTATAAGAGAACTCAAGGAGGCAATAGATCGAGGCATCGTAATTGTAAATGTAACGCAATGTCCTGCAGGATCTGTAGAAATGGAACGTTATGAAACAGGAATTCAATTACTAAATATTGGAGTAACCAGTGGACATGACTCCACCTCCGAATGTGCCATTACAAAATTAATGTTTTTATTGGGTCAGGGTTTTTCTTCTAAAGAAGTCAGAGAACTGATGGAAACTGATATTGTTGGAGAAGTAACAGAAAAAGCTTTTTAGACCTAAACTTCAACCTTTTTAACCTTTACAATTTTAGGGTCTAAGACCCAACCTTCGTCGGTCCTAGACCGAAGGCCCCTCGGTCTAGGACTGAAGGGTGTTCGGTCCTAGACCGACTATTTTTTTATATTGCCCTCTTTCTACGCATCAAAACGCACCTCATTAAATTTCGGTTTTCCCCTCTTCCTTTTTTTGATGAAATGACAAAATAAATCGAAAAACATCTATGGAAAAACATACACAAAACATACATTTTATCTACCTTTGTAATGAACAGATTACTTACCGAGGAAGATATTCTATCACTCATCAAGAACTGATACCACAACACCTCCCCCGCTTATTCAAGCAATCTATTTTTATTAATCAATAAATTAAAATTTAATTTAGATGAAAGTTAAAAGTATTTCTTTTAACAGTCTATCTATGGCTGTTATTTCCAGTTTTATTTTCACTAGTTGTGTGAACCAAATTACAGATGAATCGATTAATGAATCAAGTAAAACACCAATCGTATTGTCTACAGACATTTACTATGTAAAGTCTCGTGTTTTGGATAATAAGTTTCAAGACAAAGATGCAATAGGTTTGTATGTACTTTCACAACCGAATACATTGGATGAAGAGCGATTTATCGATAATGCATTACTCATTTACTCACAAAAAGATGATTTTCTTCCCAAAGACACACTTTACTATCCCAAACATGAAGTTCTTAGTGATTTTATTAGTTACTATCCTTATCAAAACGAAGGCTTCTTGTCTAATCAGACAAAGATAAAAGTAGAGGTAAAAGAAAATCAATCGACTCTTGAACAACATACACTTTCTGACTTTATGCTTGCTTCAACAAAGAGTATTAAAGCGACGAACCACCCGGTAAACCTAACCTTTAAACATAAAATGAGTAAACTCCATATACGTATTAAGGCAAAGGATAAAGACAAAAAGTTAAAAGAAGTATTATTTGATTTTCCTAGTATCACTTGCAATGGCTTTTACACAGTAGCGACTTATGATTTTAAGAACGACTCATTTTCCGAATTCAGCAAGTTGGGATATATTATTCCTTTTGGAGAATGGACTTTAGCAAATAATCAACTTATGGGAAAAGAAGTTCTTTTATTTCCACAACAAGTAAATGCAGAGCAACAAAGCATAACTTTAAATGTTGACAATGAAATGTATTCTTGTCCTTTCCCTGAGAACTTAGACTTAAAAGCTGGAGAAAGTAATGAATTAACCATAAATTTCACTCCATCTAAAGGTATTGAAATAGAAAGTATTCATCCATTAATAGCTGAATGGAACACTGGTGACTCTATTGAAACCGAAAACGACATGATGCATAAGCAGATAAATCTATCGGATTTGGACTTTCAAAAATCAAAGGTAGCACTTATACTGTCTGAAAAACGAGAACCTTTATATGAAGTAACCAAGGAACTATTAATTTCAGGAACTTTCAGAGAGCAAGCAATCATTGCTTACCCTATTGTCAATAAGAAAGCAGATTTAACTCAAGGGATTGTTCTAGATTTAGTGGGTAATCATAAAAACATCCACGGTGGAACTATACGTTGGAACAAACTAGACAATTCTTTTGAATATAAAGAGGGAATCCAATCTCCTTTAAAATCTTTTTTTATTAATAAACAGAACGAAATCAAATTTAATTTACCTGAAGATTCACAATGGGTCTATTTATGTGACAAGGTTCTAAGCGATAAGAGAAGAGATGAGCAAAACACCTATCCTATAGTAAAAATAGGAACACAATATTGGATGGGAAGTGAATTACATACTAGTTATTACAATAATGGAGAAAAAATAAAACAGGTATATGACAAAACAGTTAAGGATACTCCTTCAATTATTCAAACTAAAAAATATCCGAATTATTATTTCTATAACGAAAAAGCAATTCTAACTAATCAATTGGCTCCTAAAGGCTGGAGAATACCTTCAACAAGTGATTGGAATCGCCTAAATGAATACATACAACAAGATATGGCTCTTTTATTAAATAAAAGTTGGAACAAAAAGAATGCGTATAATTTATCTGGATTCAATAGTAAACCAATAGGTACTTTTTCAGGATCAAAATATGAGACATTAAACACAGGATATTGGACATTGAAAGATATAAACTCTAAAGTACCTGCTGAAAAATTTATAACTATATTAACAAGTAAAAAAAGCTTATCTTACATTGATAACAAATATCAGGATGCTCTTGCTATCCGATGCATTATGAAAGAATAATAGACAAATCACATACAAAATCAAAAAAGTCCCTTGAAGCGAATTGTTCAAGGGACTTTTTAATATTATACGGCTAATAACTTAAAACTGAAAGTTAGCCTCAACGTATTTTATAAATGCTTTATTTATCAATTTATTACCTCCAGCGGTAGGATAATTACCAGAGAAATACCAATCACCAGTATGATTAGGACAAGCCTCCAGTAGACCTTCAAGAGGTTGGAAAACGACTTCAATTTCCGCTCTAACATGTGCTGGTTTCAGTAATTCAACCATCTTTTCTGACAATTCTTCTGCTGAAAATGGAGCATAAATATCTTTTACAGGATTAACCATACTTTCTATTGGTTTCCCTTCTTGATCGATCGCTTTTCTATAAGCTGCTTCTATGATATATTTCATATCTTTTTCCTTCAACAATTCAATAGCTGAACGAAAAATAACTAATTCACCCATACTCGACATGTCAATACCATAATAATCAGGGTATCGTATCTGAGGTGCAGAAGAAACAACTACAATTTTCTTAGGACTTAGTCTGTCTAATATACCCAAAATACTTTGCCGAAGTGTAGTACCTCTAACTATACTATCATCAATAATAACCAAGTTATCAGTTTCGGCAACTAAGCTACCATAGGTTACATCATAAACGTGAGCAGCCCAATCATTACGAGTATTTCCTTCTGCAATAAAAGTTCGAAGTTTGATATCTTTCAAGGCTACTTTCTCACTACGGATGCGTTTTGAAAGAATATTTTGAAGTTCCTCTACAGTGGGAGTATGACCTAAGGCTTGAATTTCTTGTGCCTTCTTTTCATTCAAATAGTTATCCAGTCCTTGTAAAAGTCCATAGTAAGCGACTTCTGCCGTATTAGGAATATATGAGAACACACTATTATTTACATCGTAATCAATAGCTTTCAAGATATTAGGAACCAACTTTTCTCCTAATAATTTACGTTCTTCATAAATATCCTTATCGTTACCTCGAGAAAAATAAATGCGTTCAAAAGAACAAGCTCTTTTTTCTTTGGCTTTGTTGATTTGTTTCAAGCGCATTTTTCCCGCTTTATTTATAAACAAACCTTGTCCGGGTTCCAGTTCGTGTATTTTATCAGCAGACACATTAAAAGTAGTCTGAATGGTTGGTCTTTCAGATGCCACAACAATCACCTCGTCGTCTTGATACCAATGCACAGGACGTATTCCCCAGGGATCACGTAAGGCAAACACCTCACCACTTCCGGTTAACCCACTAACCACATAACCTCCGTCCCACTCTTTACTGGATGTTTCTAGAACATTAGCAATATCAATGTGACTTTCAATGTATTGAGTAATGTCTTGACCGGTAAGACCTTTGTCGTCATGAGCCACTTGGAAAACACGTTCAACTTCACGGTCTAATCGATGCCCCATTTGTTCCAAAAGAATATAAGCATCTGTATATACTCGTGGATGTTGTCCTATGGATGTTATACCATTAAAAATATCCTCCAAGTTAGTCATCGTAAAGTTTCCACAAATAGCTAAGTTTTTAGCTCTCCAATTATTTCTGCGTAAAAAAGGATGAACATAAGAAATACCCGATTTTCCGGATGTTTCGTAACGTAAGTGCCCTAAATAAACTTCACCAACAAAAGGTATGTTATCTAAAGCATAATCAGAATCATTAACCTTCTCTGGAGGTATACCGTTAAATTTATCGTGTATATTGTTGAATATTTGGGCTATAGCATCAGGTCCTAACTCTCTTTCTCTAAATAAATATTCTTCCCCGGGTTTCGTCTTTAACTTCAAGCAGGCTATACCTGCACCATCTTGACCGCGATTGTGTTGTTTTTCCATTAACAAGTACAAACGGTTCAATGCGTATGAACATGTTCCGTATTTCTCTTTATAATATTCAAGAGGTTTTAATAAACGAATCATGGCAATACCACATTCATGCTTTAATTGTTCCATTGTTATTTTTGGTGGTTTTTATTTATACGATTTTTGAGTAAATCATAAATCTGCCACAAAAATAATAGATTTATGCTTCAAAATATAAGATTCATTCACTTTTTACACATTAAATTTCAGATGACTTTTTTATAATATAGTATATACTAGGTACATCAACATATACGAGCGTAAGCAGAGATTCTTTTTTATTAAAATAAGATTATTCATTTTCATTTTCCAGAAAAAACGAACTGAAATCTTTTTAAAAAAAGAAAGCCCACAAACTCTTATTTACATAAGAATTTGCGGGCTTTTTGTTGTATTGTTTCCTCTTTTGTTAAACAATCAATTGGAAGTTACTACTTTCCAATGATTTAGCTTACATCTTTTCTTCTCAGTTAAATATCAAGATAAGATGTAAGATCTTCAGCAGAGATGTTTT
>CAZGUI010000071.1:0-12963 GCA_964528875.1 uncultured Bacteroides sp.
TCTGCGTTTTCTTCAAAGGCAACAACCAATAAATTATTGATTGAACTTTCTGTTACCGTGTTAGAGCGAGTAACTAAATTATCTGCTGAGCCTTTGACTTGAAAAGACACACCATATTTTAATTGAATAGGATTTACCGGATTTTTCTCATCATCACAACAAGAATAAAACATAGAAAAGAGGATAAGAACTGTAAACATTCTCAGGCAATTGAGGCAATTGCTTTTTGGTTTTTGCTTTTTCATAGAATAATTGATTAAGGTGTTTTGTTTATAAATATGCGGTAAAGATAAGGTGCGTTCATTGTTTTAAAATCTATAAAGCAGTGGTTTTGTGTATTTTAAATTGCAAACGTTTTCTGTGTTTTGTAAGTTTCTGTCTTGTTTTTTTGAAAGTTATACCTTTTAGATAGGTGTTTAGGACGAAAATAAAGTATGGGTCGTTAAGTGCAAAACAGATGATGGCTAGGCAAGCTAATAGTGATAGGTTGTTTAGCTGGATTCTTTTTTTTCGTTCGAATGATGAAGTTATCTTTACTATGGAAGCTCTAAATAGGAGTTAGGAAGTGCTGTTCTGAAGAATAAGATAATTCAGGTAAGTGTTATTTAATAAAAATAAATAATCTTATTTCTATGAGTAAATGTTTGTATTTAAAACTAATATCACTATATTTGTCGCAATTCAATGTAAAAAGTGCTAAAATTACTATAAAGCAATAACATGACATTATTTATTATAAATATTCTTCTACTCTGTATTATTATTCTACAAGGGATAACTAAGTGGGAGAGGAATATATTATGATTTAAATCTGAAGATATAATATTTAATATAAATAGTTGAAACCTTTCTCACTGATGTGTGAGAAAGGTTTTTTTGTTAATAAAAGGTATAAAGATGGGAAGTGATAGATTATTTATTTTTGATACAACATTAAGGGATGGAGAACAAGTCCCGGGTTGTCAATTGAATACAGTTGAGAAAATTGAGGTAGCAAAAGCTTTAGAAGACCTAGGGGTAGATGTTATTGAAGCCGGTTTTCCTGTTTCAAGTCCAGGCGATTTCAACTCAGTGATAGAGATATCTAAGGCTGTAACTTGGCCTACAATCTGTGCCTTAACACGTGCAGTAGAAAAAGATATAGATGTAGCAGTTGAATCTTTGAAATTTGCAAAAAATAAACGTATTCATACGGGAATTGGTACTTCGGATTCCCATATAAAATATAAATTCAACTCAAATCGTGAGGAAATTATTGAGCGTGCTGTAAAAGCAGTAAAATATGCTCGACGTTTTGTTGATGATGTTGAATTTTATGCTGAAGATGCCGGGCGTACAGATAATGAATATTTAGCTAAAGTTGTTGAAGCTGTTATTGCAGCAGGTGCTACAGTCGTTAATATTCCTGATACAACAGGCTATTGTTTACCCCATCTTTATGGTGAGAAAATCCGTTTCTTAAATGAAAACGTATCCAACATAGATAAGGCTATAATTTCAACCCATTGCCACAATGATTTGGGGATGGCAACTGCTAATACCATGAGTGGAATATTGAATGGGGCTCGACAAGTAGAGGTTACAATTAACGGAATTGGTGAACGTGCAGGAAATACTTCTTTGGAAGAGGTTGTTATGATATTAAAAAGTCATAACTTAGGAATTGACACCAATATAAATACTCGGAAAATAGCAGGAATGAGTCGAATGGTTTCTAGTTTGATGAATATGCCTGTTCAACCGAATAAAGCGATTGTAGGGAGAAATGCTTTTGCACATTCTTCCGGTATTCATCAAGATGGTGTTCTGAAGAGTACACAAACTTATGAAATTATTGACCCTAAAGATGTGGGAATTGATGATAGTTCAATTGTATTAACCGCACGAAGTGGAAGAGCTGCGTTGAAACATCGTTTGGAGGTTTTAGGTGTTAAGTTAGATGGGGAAAAATTGAATAAGGTCTATGATAAATTCTTATTATTGGCTGATAAGAAGAAAGATATAACGAACGATGATGTCCTTTTGTTAGCTGGAGCTGACAGAAGTTTAAATCATCACATTAAGTTGGATTATTTACAAGTAACCAGTGGTGTAGGTGTACGTTCAGTAGCAAGTATGGGATTGAATATTTCCGGAGAAAAGTTTGAAGCTGCTGCTTCAGGAAATGGACCTGTTGATGCTGCTATTAGAGCGTTAAAACGAATTATTGATCGTGAAATGACTCTAAAAGAGTTTACTATACAAGCCATAAACAAAGGAAGTGATGATGTGGGGAAGGTGCATATGCAGGTGGAATATGATGGTCAAATGTATTATGGTTTTGGAGCAAATACCGATATTATAGCAGCTTCTGTAGAAGCTTATATTGATTGTATCAACCAATTTAGATAAAAGAAATTTGTATAAAAAAGGAATAATATGAAAACATTATTTGATAAAATATGGGATGCCCACGTGGTACAAGAGGTGGTTGATGGTCCCACTCAGCTTTACATTGACAGGCTTTATTGCCATGAGGTTACCAGTCCTCAAGCTTTTGACGGTTTACGTCGTAGAGGATTAAAAGTCTTTAGACCTGAAAAGGTGATTTGTATGCCCGATCATAATACTCCAACTTTAGGACAGGAGTTTCCAATACAAGACCCGGTTTCAAAACAGCAAGTAGATACTTTAGCTCAAAATGCAGAGACTTTTGGATTAACTCATTTTGGTATGATGGATGCTAAAAATGGCATCATCCATGTGGTTGGCCCAGAAAATGGGTTAACTCTTCCAGGTATGACCATTGTGTGTGGTGATTCACACACCTCAACTCACGGAGCCTTGGGGACTATAGCTTTTGGTATTGGTACCAGTGAGGTAGAGATGGTGTTAGCTTCTCAATGTATTTTACAAAGCCGTCCCAAGACTATGCGGATTAATGTAAAAGGTGCATTATCCAAAGGAGTAACAGCAAAAGATTTAGCTCTTTATATCATTGCTGAATTAACGACTGCAGGTGCAACCGGATATTTCGTAGAATATGCAGGTGAGGTGGTTCGTGACCTAACCATGGAAGGACGATTAACCCTTTGTAACCTTTCCATTGAGATGGGGGCAAGAGGTGGAATGATAGCTCCAGATGAACTTACTTTTGAATATATAAAAGGTTCAGAGTTTGCACCCAAAGGAAAAGAATGGGATGAAGCATTATCTTATTGGAAAACCTTAAAAAGTGATGAAGGAGCTGTTTTCGATAAAGAAGTTACTATTGATGCTTCCTTAATTGAGCCTATGATAACTTATGGTACCAATCCGGGAATGGGAATTGGTGTTACACAAACCATACCTGTAAATGACAGTGAGACATATCAGAAATCTTTGAGTTATATGGGTTTTGAAGCAGGTAAACCTATTTTAGATCACCCTATTGATTATGTTTTCTTGGGTTCTTGTACCAATGGCCGTATTGAAGACTTTAGAGCTTTTGCCTCTGTTGTAAAAGGCAAGAAAAAAGCTGAAGACGTTGTGGTTTGGTTAGTTCCGGGATCATGGAATGTGGTAGATCAAATTAAGAAAGAAGGATTAGACAAGATCATTGAAGAAGCAGGGTTCTCTATTCGTCAGCCGGGATGTTCTGCCTGTTTGGCAATGAATGATGATAAAGTTCCTGGAGGTAAATACTCTGTATCTACATCGAATCGAAACTTTGAAGGACGTCAAGGGCCGGGTGCCCGTACGTTACTGGCTAGTCCTTACGTTGCTGCAGCTGCTGCAGTTACAGGAAAAATAACCGATCCTCGTAATTTTCTTTAATCTTAAAACTACAATCAAATGAAACAAAAAATAGATATTATTACCTCTTCTTGTGTGCCTCTTCCTTTGGAAAACATAGATACTGATCAAATCATCCCAGCTCGTTTTTTAAAAGCAACTACAAGAGAAGGCTTTGGAGAAAATTTATTCAGAGACTGGCGTTACGATAAAGAGGGAAATGTTAAACCCGATTTTGTATTAAATAACCCTACTTATTCAGGAGTAATATTAGTAGGGGGTAAAAACTTTGGTTCAGGATCTAGTAGAGAGCATGCAGCTTGGGCAATAGCCGATTATGGTTTTCGTGTAGTTGTCAGTAGTTTCTTTGCCGATATATTTCGAAACAATGCATTAAATAACTTTGTATTGCCCGTACAGGTTTCAGAAGCCTTTTTAGCCGGACTTTTTAAGTCTATAAAAGAAAACGCAAAGAGTGAAGTTGAAGTGAATTTATCCAAACAAACCATAACAAATAAAGCTACAGGGGAATCTGAGTTTTTTGATATAAATTCCTATAAGAAACATTGTTTAGCGAATGGGTTAGATGATCTTGACTTTCTTCTATCCCATAAAGATAAAATACAGCAATGGGAGAACGCACACAAATAGAAATAATGGATACTACTCTCCGTGACGGAGAGCAAACTTGTGGTGTTTCCTTTGCTCCACACGAAAAGCTAATCATTTCCCAGTTTCTGTTGGATGAAGTACAAGTAGATCGGGTGGAAGTGGCTTCAGCTCATGTTTCCGGTGGAGAGTTAAAAGCGGTTCAACTCATTACGGATTGGGCTAAACGAAAAGGATGCCTTGATAGGGTAGAGGTTTTAGGTTTCGTTGATGGTGGAGCTTCTGTTGATTGGATTTATAATGCAGGAGGTAGAGTTCTCAATCTATTGTGTAAAGGTTCTTTAAGGCATTGTACCTATCAACTGAAAAAGACTCCGAAGGTACATCTTAAAGATATAAAGCAAGTAGTAGACTACGCAAAGAGCAAAGGAGTTGCGGTCAATCTTTATTTGGAAGATTGGAGTAATGGAATGAAAGATTCTCCTGACTATATTTTCTTTATGATGGATCACCTGAAAGATACAGCGGTTAAGCGATTTATGCTACCTGATACTTTAGGCGTGTTGAACCCTCTGCAGGTGCAAGATTATATTCGTCAGATGATAAAACTCTACCCCAACACGCATTTTGATTTTCATGCTCATAATGATTATGATTTAGCTGTTAGTAATGTCCTTGCTGCTTTAATGTGTAAAGTTAAAGGATTACATACAACCATCAATGGATTAGGAGAACGAGCGGGAAATGCAGCTTTAGCCAGTGTTCAGGCGATTCTAAAAGATCATTTTAATGCCACGACAAACATTGTGGAAAGTAAGTTGAACGAAGCAAGTCGTCTGGTGGAACTCTACTCCTCTATTCCTATCCCGGCAAATAAACCTATTGTTGGTGAAAATGTTTTTACCCAAGTTGCAGGTGTACATGCAGATGGGGATCAAAAAAAAGAACTCTATTTCAATGAATTATTACCGGAACGATTTGGCCGAGTAAGAGAATATGCATTGGGAAAGACCTCAGGAAAAGCTAATATTCAGAAAAATCTAGAGCAGTTGGGGTTGCAGCTTGAAGAAGAATCTATGCGAAAAGTGACTGAACGAATCATTGCTTTAGGCGACCGTAAAGAGCTGGTTACTCAAGAAGATTTACCTTACATCATTTCAGACGTTCTAAAACATGATGTTAAAAATGAATCGGTTAAATTGAATAGTTATTATGTTACATTGGTTCGTGGATTGCGTCCTACAGCAACCTTAAGCATAACAATTAATGGAGAGGTTTTTGAAGAAAGCTCTTCGGGAGATGGACAGTATGATGCTTTTGTTCGTGCTATACGAAGAATATATAAGCAAAAACTAAATCGTACTTTTCCTATGTTAACGAATTATGTGGTAAGTATACCTCCAGGAGGAAGGACAGATGCATTTGTGCAAACGGTTATTACCTGGACGCATAATGGTAAATCATTTAAGACTAGAGGACTTGATGTTGACCAAACGGAGTCGGCCATAAAGGCTACAATAAAAATGTTAAATTTAATAGAAGATTTATAACACATAGCATTTCCTTATTACTTAAAATATATAATACAGAATATAATAATTGTAAAATATGAATATGAAAATAGCAGTACTTCCTGGTGATGGAATTGGTCCTGAAATAACAGAAGTAGCAAGAGCTGTGGTGCAAGTTGTCGCAGATAAATTCAACCATGAAGTAACTTTTAAATATGGTGTTTGTGGTGCAGAAGCTATTGATCAGCTCGGTAATCCTTATCCGGAAGAAACTCATCAACTTTGTCAAACTAGTGATGCGGTACTTTTTGGTGCCATTGGTCATCCCAAGTACGACAATGATCCTACAGCAACCATTAGACCTGAGCAGGGACTTTTAGCTATGCGTAAGCGTTTAGGATTATATGCCAATTTACGTCCCATCGCAACTTTTGATTCTTTAATTGAACAATCACCTTTACGAACAGATATCGTAAAAGGAGCCGACTTCTTATGTGTTAGGGAGTTAACAGGTGGTCTCTATTTTGGTCGCCCACAAGGTCGTAGTGAAGATGGAAATGTGGCTTACGATACTTGTGTTTATAGCCGAGAAGAAATAGAACGCATTGTTCGTTTAGCTTTTGAGTATGCCATGAAGCGTCGTAAAAAACTTACTGTGGTTGATAAAGCCAATATATTAGCTACTTCCAGATTATGGAGAGAGGTATCTAAGGAATTAGAAAAAGAATATCCTGAAGTTGAAACCGAATATATGTTTGTAGATAATGTGGCAATGCGTTTAATTCAATGGCCAACTTCTTTCGATGTCATTGTTACGGAGAATATGTTTGGTGATATTCTTACCGATGAAGCGTCTGTAATTACTGGTTCTATGGGGTTATTACCTTCTGCATCTATTGGTTTACAGACTTCTGTATTTGAACCTATACATGGTTCTTGGCCTCAAGCTGCCGGTAAGAACATTGCTAATCCTTTGGCTACTGTTCTATCTGCTGCTATGATGTTTGAGTATGCTTTTGGTTTACAAAAAGAATCAGAGATTATACGTCAAGCAGTATTAGCATCACTGGATGAAAAGATAACTACTGCTGATATTCGATCGAAAGAAGAGAAGAGTTATAGCACTTCAGAAGTAGGAGAGTGGTTGGTGAATTATATTCAGAAGTTATAATTGTTTTAGGTGTTATATTTTGAAGGGGAAAGATATAATTTCTATCCCCTTTTTATGCTTTAGAATAGGGGTGTTTATCGGTCTAGGACCTAACCCCCTTCGGTCCTAGACCGACGACCCTTTAGTCCTAGACCGATAAGACCTCGGTCCTAGAGCTTCTTCTTGGATTAAATATGATTAAGGGAAAGTTATTTAATATACCCACGATTCAAAAAACCAACGCAAAATGAATTCAGTAGGGATATTTGTTGTACAACGTGCTTGATCAGCATCCTTATTGGATAAGTTAGGATTTATAGTTGCATAGGCATTCCATCCTTTTCGGAAAGAACACTCCGAGTAGTAGAATGATTTATTTGAACCTGTTAAAGTGAATGGTTCATTTCCATATTGGTAATGGACAAAGAGTCTTTTTTCTGTGAATGATTCTGTTTTTTCATTCGATAGATAAAGTCGTCCCACCTTTTTCTCTCCTTTGTAAGCAATGATGTCTTTTAATGTGGCGACACGAGCTGATGGATTATCTGATTTTGCCGGCCAAAAACCATAGAATTTTTCTTCTTGCCTGTCTACAATTTGGAGTTGTTCTCTTGCAAAAGAAGTAGGAAGTATTAATATTGCCTCCCCATTATGAAAAGATGTTTCAATTTCATCTATATTTTTCCAATTATTGCCTGATAATTTAACTTTGATCTTATCAAACTCTACACCGGATGGTATGTTAAGAACGTTGTCTATTTTTATTTGATTTCTTGATAGTCCTGCTTTGTATTGACACTTTTCATCGTTTTTATCTTCTTTTATACAACTGGAAAAAGTAAAAACTACTATTAGAGATAATATGATTTTGAATGTCGTTATTGATTTTTTTAACATGGTATTGGGCTATAATAAAGAATTAAAAAGATTTTCAAATTTACTAAATACTAATAAGTTTAACAATCTTTTTTTACAGAAGAATATTTTAGAAGTTTTCTAATGAAACAACAAAGTTTGAAACTCTAATTTTAGCCTTTTGTACGCAAGTTTTAGCTTTTCCTTCTCTTTTTCTATCAAGAAAAAAGTGACAGATCTTTCATTAAAAGGATAATAACCAATGATGTTTAGATTAAATTAAACTTCTTCTAAAAGAAATTTAGTCATTATGTCCCAACATTTCATCATAAGCCTGACAATCCTCTTGAGGATGTTCAAACTCAAAAGTAGGATGGTTTATGTTATGTTGCCTTAACATTTGGCGTAAATCCTGTTTTATGTGCTCTATAGTTTGTAAGGAGGAATCACTACCTACAACAATATGAGCTGTAAGTGCATTTTCTGTTGTACTCATTGCCCATATATGCATGTGATGCAATTCTAATACACCTTTAATCTTTAGGATCTCTTTTTCTATTTCTTCCGGATTAATAGATTGTGGAACACCATCTAAAGCAAGACGAATGCTTTCTGATAGTAATCCCCAAGTAGAGAATAAAATGATGATAGCCACAATGATACCAATAATGGGGTCAATTATGAACCAATCTGTGTAATGGATTATGATACCTGAAACAAAAACACCGACAGAAACTAAAGTGTCTGCAATCATATGCAGATATGCCCCTTTGACATTTAAGTCATGATCTTTGTCTTTTAATAATAAGAATGCTGTAAAACCATTCACTAGTATACCTACTCCTGCAACCCAAGCAATAGCTAAGCCTTCTACTTCGGAGGGGTTATTCAATTTGTAAATACTTTTGTAAATCAGGATAAAAACAACGCCTAATAATAAAAGTGCATTGAGTAATGAAACCAATATAGTACTTTTTTTATAGCTGTAGGTAAATCGCTTCGTTGCAGTCATTTGTGAAAGTTTGAATGCAATTAAAGCTAAAACTAAACTTACGACATCACTTAAATTATGTCCGGCATCAGAAATTAAAGCCAGAGAATCGTACCAGAAACCTGCACCAAACTCAACAACAACAAAAATTAAATTAACAACTATTCCTAAAATAAACGAACGATGTAATGCTTTAAGATTGATATTATGGTTGTGTCCATGATTGTGGCTGTGAGAATGTGAATGACTCATAATTTTCTAAATAGAATGTTTGTATTTACAGATATTCAACAGCTTATAAACTTACTTTGTTTATATTTGTAGCCTAAATTTATGTAAATATGTTGAGAAAAACAGCTATAGTCTCTTTAGTTTTTATATTTACTTTATTCTTCTCTGTGCTCAAAGCTCAGAGCTATACAGAGATAGCACTTAAAAGTGTTGAGGCTTTAGAACAACAAAAATACGATGAGGCAGAACAACTTATTCGTCAAGCATTGGCTCTAGAACCTGCAAATGTAAAAAATGCTTTGTTGTTTTCTAATTTGGGACTAATTCAAAGAAATCAAGAGAAGTATGACGATGCCATAGAGTCGTACACTTTTGCTTTAAATTTAACACCTTATTCCATACCTGTTTTATTGAATAGAGCTGCCATATATTTGGAACTAGGAGAGGTGAAAAAGTCGTATGTGGATTACTGTCTAATCATTGATTTAGATTCTGAAAATATTGAAGCCTTATTAATGCGTGCATATATTAATGCCATACGTAGAGATTATATCGCTGCACGTATAGACTATAAGAAAATATTATCTCTTGATGAAAATCATTACAATGCACAGTTAGGGTTAGCTACCTTATTACAAACTGAGAAAAAGTATAAAGAAGCGACAGAGCAATTAACACAGATGATTACACAACATCCTCAAGATGCCTTGTTATTATTGGCACGTGCTAATGTAGCTTTTGATATGGAACAATGGGATATGGCTCTTCTGGATGCCGAAGAAGCAGAAAAGATCAATCCTGAATTGGCAGATATCTTTGTGTTAAAAGGAGAAATTTATATAAAGATAGATAAAAAACATCAGGCTAAAACGAATTTAGAACAAGCTATTCTGCTTGGCTTTCCACAAGTTGAGCTTAGCGATTTATTGAAACAATGTAAGTAAAAAGACTACTTGTCCTTCAAGAAATTTTTAATTCGTTTCGTGAATATCTCTCCGTATTTACTTTGCTTGTATTCACCTACGCCATTTATTAAGCCAAATGCTGTAATCGTGGTGGGTTGAGCGTTGGATAAAGAGCGTAATGTCTTATCAGAAAAGACCAAATAAGCAGGTACACCTTCTTCATGTGCCAGTTCTTTTCGAAGAGCTTTTAGGTCATTAAATAAATCCTCATTTTCTATTGTAGGAAAATCTAAAGCCTTTCGCTTTTCTTTTTGCTTCACTTTTTTCTTCTCTTCTTTTTCATTGGGTATAACTACTAAAGTGGCTTGTGTCTGTCCAAATAAGACCTCCTTTCCTAAAGATGTTATTTTTAGATGATTGTATTCATTATAAGCAATTTCTAAATAGCCCAAATGAATCATTTGAAGTAAATATACCTGCCAATGATGAGCAGAAACATCTTTTCCCACCCCATATGTCTTTAATAGGTGAAAATGGTTTTGTATGATTCTACTGTTTTGCATACCTCTAAGAATCTCAATTAATAAATTAATACCTATTTGTTGATCGGTTCTGGCCACTGCACTAAGAGCTTTTTGAACCAAAACGGTACCATCAAACTGCTGAGGAGGATTCAAGCAGATATCACAGTTGCCACAATCTGTTGCGGTAGTTTCTCCAAAATAATTGAGTAATATTCTACGTCGGCAGTTTCTGGCTTCTGCATATTGTTGCATTCGGTTCAGTTTCTCAATGTTTATATCTCGCTGTTTACTCTCATTGGCAAATTGTGTTAAGAGTATGATGTCACTCACAGAGTAAAATAATAAAGTATCGCTTGGAAGGCCATCACGTCCTGCTCTTCCTATTTCTTGATAGAAACTTTCTATGCTTTTAGGCAGATTGTAATGAATAACCCAACGAACATTAGATTTATCTATTCCCATGCCAAAGGCTATGGTTGCACAGATAACCTGAACCCTATCGTTTATAAAATCTTCTTGAGCCTCTTCTCTTCTCTTATTCGATAAACCGGCATGATAAACACCAGTTGATATCCCTTGTTTCTTTAAAAAAGAGGCTACTTTCTCTGTATTGTTTCTACTTAAGCAATAAATGATGCCACTTTCATTGGAGTGTTGTTCTATAAATTCTATTATTGCTTTGTTTTTTTCCTTCTGTAAATATCCGCGTTTTACTTCTAGGTGTAAATTGGGACGATCAAATGAAGATAAAAAGAGTCGAGGATTGTTCAGTTTGAGTTGATTTGTTATATCTTCTCTGGTAATTTTATCTGCAGTAGCTGTCAATGCAACTATAGGTATGTTAGGGAATTTTTGGTGTAAATATCCAAGTTGAGCATATTCAGGTCTGAAATCGTGCCCCCACTGTGAGATACAGTGAGCTTCATCAATAGCAAAAAGTGAAACGTCTATATCTCTTAATAAATAATCCGTTTCGCTAATCAGTTTCTCCGGAGATATATACAGTAGTTTTATCTCTCCACTTAAACATCTCATTTTTATTCTTCTGTTTTCTTCATCAGAATTACTACTATTTAGAGCTTCTGCACAAATACCACTAATTTTTAAATCTTCAACTTGATCTTTCATTAATGAAATCAAAGGGGAAACCACGATGGTAATTCCGGGTAATAATAATGCAGGTAGCTGATAGCATAATGATTTTCCTCCACCGGTAGGCATTATAACTAAAGCATCTTTTTTCTGTAATAGTCGTTCTATAATCTCTTTTTGTAAGGGGCGAAAAGAGTCAAAGCCAAAATATTTCTTAAGAGTTTTATTCATAACAAGTAAATTTCGATAAAAACGAGTTTTAATTACCTAAAGGCTAGTTAAAGGTTGTTAATTGCTTCTTCTGGTGTTATATTTATTCAAAAGGGCGAGCTGATATTTTTGTATTTCTTTGTCTATGAGGTTTGTAGCGTTATTTATTTTTAGTTGTTAATCATTTTTTTGTGTCTAAAGAACACCTTTTTAAAAAAAATAGAGGCTATAAAGCGTTTATAAAGAATAAAACAAGCCAAAGTGTTTAAATTTGTGCATGTTTTTTTATAGCTAATCTAAACAATTTTGACTCTTAATGTGTTTTGTACTCACATGAAAGTTTAGTTAATGTTTAAGTAATAATTGTATGAAAAAAGAGAATCCGAAAAAAAGTCCTTACAACATTCGAGAGAGACAGGATAGAGATGCTGCTTATCGCTCTCTTATCCGACCGGAACTAGCTGATGAGTTATATGACAAGATTTTGGATATAGTAGTAATTCAAAAGCGCTATAGGGATTCAACGTTCTCAGCAAAAGAGTTAGCTGAGGAATTGAATACCAATACTCGTTATTTATCTGCTGTAGTAAACTCACGGTTTGGGAGAAATTTTTCTAGTTTGTTGAATGAGCATCGTATACGTGATGCTTTGCATCTACTAAAGGATAAAAGGTATGTAGATAAAAATATAGAAGAAATCAGTGCGATGGTTGGTTTTGCTAATCGTCAATCTTTCTATGCTGCTTTTTATAAAAATGTAGGTGAAACGCCAAATTCTTATCGTAAGAGATATGCAAAACTGCACGATAAGAAGTAAAAACTTAATAGAAAACAACTTTAAAGGAAATGTGAAGTTAAAAGGAATACTTACTTCATATTTCCTTTTTTCATTTTAATCAATTAAATTCGCTATAAAAAACATGAGAAAATTAATATTACATTCAGTTTTGATGCTTGTTTTGTTTACAGCTTGTGGGAAAAAGGGATCAAATAATGTAGAGGAAAAATTTGACTATAACGTGGAACGATTTGCAGATTTACAGATATTACGCTACCAAGTCCCCGGATTTGATGGTCTGACTTTAGATCAGAAAAAACTAGTTTATTATTTATCAGAAGCCGCACAAAGTGG
>CAZGUI010000072.1:0-12420 GCA_964528875.1 uncultured Bacteroides sp.
CGAACTAAAACTTTACTGTTTCCCTCCATTGAGATTCCTGTGATTTTCTTTATTCCATCGGCAACCGTAGAAAGACCCTTAATTGACATCTCTTTGACTCCTATGTGTTCTACTGCAACCGAGGCGTGTTGCCGTTCTACAATCAGAGCTTTCTCTCCTTCCAGATTCTTTCGAGCAACTACCGTTACTTCTCCAAGATCTGTAATGGATTCGGTCATCTTTATATCAATGAACTTAGTCTCTCCTCGTTTGATTTCAACATCTACATATTCCACAGGGTCATAAGTAATGTATGAGGCCGATAAGGTGTATTTTCCGGGAACCACTTCCAGTTGATAACTTCCGTCTAGTTTAGTTATAGTTCCTTTCGATGTATTCTTAATTAAGATGGTAACGCCAGCTAATGCCTCATTTGTTCTTTTATCTTTTACTGAGCCTTTGAAAAGTGTTTGTGCATTCAGTAAAGTAGGTATTAATAAAAATAAGCCAATGAATAGGTGATTTTTGATGTGACTTATGGTTTGATTTTTCTCTTTATTCATACGTTTTATAACTTCTTGTTTGTTTTCACCAGCAAAGGTCTTTTTTAGTTATTACAGAATGAATGCGATAATAAGAAGAACAGATAATGATTAGATTGCAGACCTTTTAAGAAGGTGTTACAGAATGAAAATATTCTATGAGTCAAGGGATAGAGAAGAGAAAAAATAAAGGAGTTGAATAGAGGCTTAAAACAGTGTTTTATATTTAAATTGGTCGGTCTAGGACTGAAGGCCTGTCGGTCTAGGACCGAACACCCTTCTCTCCTAGACCGATGCCCTTTGGGTCTTAGAGGGAAAAAGTATGTGTTGAAATTTAAGGGTTTTTAAACCTAAAATTCAGCAAAGTATACCAATTCTTAGTCTCTCAGTTTAAGTTATAAAAAAAGAATAAGTTTTCAGATAGTCTATAATGCCAATTACTGATTCTTCATTTTTATATAGCAAGCCACAGTCATACACAACATCGCCAATACCCAGATCCAATATCCAAGATGATAAGTTGTAATTTCACCCTGATGTCCTGCCTCATCTATATGTATGTTTTTATGGAATAGAAAAGAAAGAGAAAAGAGTAATCCCAGTGCTGCTAAAATAAAAGGAACGATTTTGTTTTCTGCTGTGAAATAGGTAACTGCAGCCAAAATAAAAAGAGGGTTAGCTAACCATGCATATACTCCAAGGAATAAGCCAAGAACACCGATTAAAAGATTGAGCAATCCTTGCCACTTTGCTCCATCAGAACCTACTGCACTATATGTTTTCAGAGGCAGTGAGGTTAACCAGAATAATAAAGCGAGGATGTATGTAATGAGACTTGGTTTCACAATGCCTGAGTTTTTTTATTCATGAAAGCATTTTCTAAATATCCAAGAAAAAACCTCTCTCTTGGATCTACGCTTACTAAGATAAACATATAAATGGTAATTGAGAAAAAAGAGTTTACTAATAGCAATAAAGTAATCTTACGCAAGTCTCTAATGATAAGACTTAATCTGTTTGTCTTTTCATACAGTACTCTAAGGGGTATATCTGTGTAAGATGAAAAAGTGGTACTGAAAAAATGAGGAGAAGACATATATCTGTTTTTCTAAAATAGGATAAGAATGGATTTAATATTAACTTTTTGCCAGAACAGACAATGTTTTTAAAGCCCATAGGGTACATAATACAAATTATTATCATTACACCGAAAAGGATAGGCTTTCATTTGTTCAACTCTGTAAAATGTTCTAACTTATTCATCAATTGTTATCTTACTCTTTGCTTCTATTAGCTTCATGCATTTTAAAGAATTAGAAGTGTGATAACGATCAAAAGAGATAAAGAGTTTTCTTGTTTTCTTTGCTAGTTACTTAATGAGGCGAACTATTAATAGAAAAGGTAAATAAGATTTTAATAAATGAAGCAGGGTATTGTTGAAGATAAAGATTATAGGAAAGATTACGAAGCGGGATCAGGAAGTCTTTCTATACCCATATTAGGGCATTAATTTCCTGAGTTATTTCACCAAGAGATGAGGCTAGTCAATCGTTATTTTGTTGTTGTCAGAATGGATGGAATGTATAGGAATGAGGTGAAAAAAGAGCTGTATGATAGAATAAAAAAGGAGACAGAGTTGTAATTGGTACCGATGAATTTGGAATGGCGGATGTCATTTTAGTAGATAAGTAAAAAAATTAATGATGAAGAAACTTAGTTCTAGGGGAGTAAAAATATTAAAGATTATCCACCTGTTTTTTGCCATTCTTTGGATTGGAGGAGGAATTGCACTATTAGTTGTTCTGTTTGGTATCAACCCAATGAATGGAGATGAGCTCTATATGAAATCTCGCATCATCCAGCTCATAGATGATTGTCTTATCATACCCGGAGCTTTAGCAAGCTTTTTTATTGGTATTGTATACGGTATATGGACAAATTGGGGCTTCTTTAAACATCGTTGGATTACCGTGAAATGGGTGGTAACTGTAGCTCAGATTCTATTTGGTACATTTGCCTTAGGTCCTTGGGTAAATGAAACGGTAGAGATAGCCGATAGAATGCGTGATGCGGCTATTAATGATGCTACTTTATTGCATAACTTAGAGATGTCTCGAATATGGGGTACTTTACAAGTTGCTCTACTCATTCTTGTTTTTCTTGTTGTATCTGTGTTGAAACCGTGGAAAAAGAAAAAAAGAACATTATGAGAGTAATATCAGTACGAGAAAACTCGAGATATAAAGACCAAATCATTGCTTTTATTCAAAGCAGTTGGCCTAAAGTATTTCCCAATTTATATAGTGATTGCATAGAACATTGCATTGACTCTCCAAATCCTTTGCCTCAGTGGTATGTTTTGGAGAAAGATGGAGAGTTTATAGGCTGTGCTGGATTAATAACAAACGATTTTATTAGTCGAATGGATTTGTGTCCATGGTTGGCTGCTCTCTTTATAAAAGAAGAACACAGAGGGAACTCTTATGCCGAATTATTGATCGAGAAAGCTAAAACTGATGCTCGCAAAGCAGGCTTCAAAAATCTATACTTATCCACAGATCATATTGGTTATTACGAAAAGCTTGGGTTTTCTTATATCGGTATGGGCTACCATCCTTGGGAAGAGCAAACTCGGATATATGAGATATGCCTAAAATAATCGTAAAAATCACGATGTTTCATGTAGATACTATATTGACTAGTAAGAAGTTGCTGAGCTAATGGTTTAACAGAATATTTAACTTTCATTTTTCTATAGATACTAAATACTTTACAATATTATACTTCCTTCCTAAAACTTAGTAAATAAGCTTTTTTTTTACCTACTTATAGGTATTGCCTGATTCTTCTTAAGAAGTTATTTTTATCAGATGTATTTTAAAGAATGAATCAGATGACAAAATTGAGAGCAGAAAAAAGTTGGGTTTCTAAGAAGTTGCTAAGAATCATGATCTATGTGTTTTTTGCTCTTCTCTTCGTGAGTGTTTTATTTCATAGAATTGCTATTGTTTCAATAATAGGAGGGATATTATCTTTCTTTATGTTCTTGCTGACCTTATTCTTTTTCTATGCTTATTATAAGCTTTCGCCACAAGGAGGAGATCTTCAATACCACGTATCTTCTTTAGTCCTTAATAAAATTGACGAAAATTCCTCCGGAAAATTATTAGATATTGGTTGTGGTAGTGGTGTTCTTTCTGTTGAACTAGCCTTGAAATGTACGCAACTCAAGATATCGGGAATAGATTATTGGGGAAGTCTTTGGGGGTATTCACAAGAGAAGTGTGAACAACTAGCTAAAGATTACAATGTGTCCGATCGAGTAATCTTCGAGAGGGCAAGTGCTTCTGCTTTGCCTTTTGAAGATGAATCTTTTGACTTTGTAATTAGCAATATGGTTTTTCATGAAGTCGCAGACACAAAAGACAAACGAAAGGTTATCAAGGAGGCTTTAAGGGTATTAAAGAAAGGTGGGGTTTTTGTTTTTCAAGATCTGTTTTTATCTAAAATTATATATGGTGATTCTGATAAATTAATTCAATATATAGAAGGGTTGGATATAGAGCACCTCTCTTTGAAAAAAACAAAAGAACTAATTGATATCCCTGTTTTGCTTCGTACTCCTATGTTTTTTGGAGATGCAGCAATCTTATCTGGAAAAATGTAGATAAATAACAAGGTTTTTATGCAGTTGACTCTACCTACAGATCATAAGATTTATTCATTCAAGACAAAAGCTCTATTCGCTGATTCTTACTAAGACCAAGAACCAAGCTATTAGGTGGATTTTTGAGAGTATTTAGCGACTATCTTAATGATAGTTTAAATTAATATAAACATTTAATTATGAAAACATTAGATTATTTAGGTTTGGATGCACAAGCCACAAAAGTTACAGTAAAAGAGTTGCAACAATTATTAGCTGACCTACATGTATTCTACATGAATATGCGTGGTTATCATTGGTATATTGAGGGAAAGAAGTTCTTTGTGTTACACGAAAAATTTGAAGAAATCTATACGGGTTTGGAAAAACAAATAGATGAAGTTGCTGAAAGAATACTTATGTTGGATGATTATCCAAGAAATAAATTCAGTGAATTCATCAAAATCTCTCACATTAAAGAAGAAGGCTTAGTAAAAGAGGCTGATGAATCTGTACGAGGAACCTTGAATGGCTTTAAGGTTATAATAAAACAAATAAAAAAGATTGTAGCAGCTGCTGCTAAAGCTGAAGATCAACGCACTCAAGATCTCGTAACAGGATATCTTGAACACTATGAAAAAAGTGTTTGGATGTTTCTTGTTTTTATGAAATAAAAAATGAACTAAATTAAAAAAGCTCTGAAATCAATTGATTTCAGAGCTTTTTTTGTGCGGATGAAGGGACTCGAACCCACCTTCTATGTTGTTGTGTATCTTCGTTTTACAAAACTATCTAAAACATACAGGCAATACTTTGGTAGCGTGAAAAATGAACGCTTTGCAGTGTATTGCTTTTTGCAGTTTGTCTAAGAACTTTGATGTAAAGATAAGAAAAAGAATTAGTACCTAAATGCTGGCTCCATTAAATCCTGTTCGGCTCGTGTAATTTGATATTTTGTTGCCACAGTTCTCCAATTAGATACAACCTTTTTGATATGCTCGATAATGTCTTTTGCGTCTTGTTCCGATAACCTAAAATATTCGGCTACATTTAATGCTAAATCAAAATCTAAGGAATTATCTTCTTCCGATATATTCAATTTTAGACCTACTCCACTAGAGTTAGGATTGATATCGTAAGCAGGAGATAATTTCCACCCCAATTTGGTCAAAATAAAACCGTGATTTCTAAGATGGTCATCCGTATTACTAACAGCGATAGAGAATACAATACGCTTAAATAATTCTAGCAAATCTTCTTTTACAGTAGCTCCATTTTGAATAATGAACTCAACTAGCTCCAAATAGCTAACTCCGTCTTGCCAATCAACTCCATCGGTATATCCTAGTAAGGTCATTGCAGATGCAAAGTGAATCCTTCCTCCTTCGGCTATTCTATCAAAACGCTTTGTCAGATATGTGTGATACCTACTGTTATACTTCTTAGCTATACCCTCTGCCATGCTAATTCCCACTTGTTGTGCCAACTCGTTGGTGACTATTTCCCAAGCTCCCGTATCAAATTCATCGTTATTGCTAGGAAATTTTGCAATCCAGAGAGAGCCATCCGTATGTTGTATACTTGCTTTTGGTCTGGCACCACCCAAGGATGATCCGGGAGCCATTAGCATATTCAACCATTTTAATAGCTCTGGGTTATCTTGCTCTATATTCTTTTCCAACTCTAAACTTGCATGCTCTAACTCTCGAATTGAAGCCCATGGTGGAGCAGAATAATCTTTATTATCATCCAAGAAAGCCCCATCTTCTGATAACTTGAAACGCAAAGCTCCCATTCTATGTAAATCATAGACTCCAAGCAGAAAATCAGATTCATGCAATGTCTTTACTGACCTACTTTCTGACTTGGCTAAAATGGCTTCTCTACGCTTCATTAAAACTCTACCCCATCTATCAGGAGAGGAATCTAAGAATAATCCAAAATTAGGTTTGTCATCTCTTGGATATTGCATTCCTGAGAATAAGCCTAATTCGGGATCTAGTATTTGTGCATGATTAGATTTTAACCACTCCGCATTATATTCGAAAGAAAATATTTCTTTTCCTCGCAAGTATTCAACACTCAAAACTCCCATTAGTTGAGGCATCTTTAATTCGAGCCAATCTGCGTATACAAGTATCTTTTTCATTGCTTACTTTTTTTAGCTGATGAATTCTTTCCTGCTAGCAGTTCTGCATCTTGAAGTTTTCTTCCGAGTACATCATCAAAGGCAATTCTGGATAAATCCTTTTCTAATCCTAAAACAAACAATACTTGAAGATAAATTCCCATTGAGACACTAGGTTCACCTTTCTCAACTTGCCAAAGAGTAGATCTAGATATTCCGGCACGTTCAGAAACTTGCTCTGCTGTGAGTTTACGTCTTAAGCGAGCGAGTTTTATATTTTCACCTACCTCTGCTAGTATTTTTCTTAGCTTTGGTAATAATATAGCATTTGACTTTTTCATAATATTGTTCTATATACAATGCAAATATAGTTCATTTGTTTGATATATCATACATGGTTGGTTCCTGAAATAAACGGATGAGGATGTATTATATGCTTAAAAGTATTGCTTTTATTGTTTTGGGATGAGGAAGGGTAAAGTATATTTTAGAGTTTTGATTACCTACCATATTCGAAAAAGGATATCTATTTTTTTTCAAAATCTAAGACCCAATCTATGTCTATAATCCCTCCTCTTCCTTTTCTATTAAATCTCATATAGCGATTCTTTATTTTATAGCCCCATTTATTTGTTAATCTGAAGCCATTTCTTTCTGCTATAGTACTTAAATATCCTGCCGTATCAAACATAATATTGCTAACTGTGCTGTTTCCTACAACCATAACATAATGTGAGTTAGAGTTTAGCACTTGAGATATTTCTCTAAAATGATTCTCCATATTGACAAAATATTGATGTGTTATAAAGGCATGCTTTTCTCCATTTTTCGCATCTTCTTCATATATGCGTTGTAGTTTATTGTCTAACTCACTTATATCAAATATTAATTCATGAGGAGAATAGTTTGCATACTCAGCCTTTTTTACACGACTATTTCCAATATATAGGTTCTTTTTTATATTCTGTTTTGGCTGTGTCTGCATTTGAAATAGATCTCCAACCCAAAAGAGTTCAACCATTTGATTATAAATATAATCAACTGATTTAATATATGGAGGAGAGGTTATGACGATATCAATGGGCTTTTGCTGCATTAAGATTTGCTGTATGTCACTTGAGCTTGAGTTAATAATAATTTCACTTCGAATATTTATCCCTTCTATTTCTTTTGAAAATAGAATAATTCTCTCTTTAAAATATTTTAGCTGAGTCATAAAAGTAGAGAAAACCTCTTCTGGCTCCTTAATCTTAGTATGTGAGACATATGTTTTCTGAGACTCATTATCAGCATTAGAGACTCTCCGGATTATAGAAGAAAAGCAAATCAAATAAAAATCATATACATCATGTATCCTTTTATTAGACTTAAACTCAATAGGGATACAATCTATAATAGTTCTCAATATAGATAGTTTGTTAATAGCATCATCTGTAAACCAATGGTTAATTGTTTCACAATCTGGCACAAAAGCACCCTTGGTTATTTTTAGTTGAGATGCTACCCAAATACAAGTTTTTTCTAATAAATCTAAGTCAAGAGGAGTTGTTTTGACTTTAGAGATTAATGCAGAAAGAGGGTCTATATCGATTCCGATTACATTATTTGAAGTTAGAATACCCTCTACGAGCGTTGTCCCTGAACCACAAAACGGGTCCAAAATATTGGCAAATTCTTCTTTATTAAGATGTTTCTGAATAGCCCACCTTGGAATTTGGGGAATAAATTTTGCAGGGTATTTATGAAACCCATGAGTAAACGGATTTACATCACGAGCAGTAATATTCAGTATCGTACCCTCTTTGATATTTGATGGAATATTTTCTCTTACGTATTCTTCTTTCATTTCTCAAGTAAAACAATGCTTTCTCTTAAAAAGTACTTTAGACTCTCCAACTCTCTCTTTTGCTGAGAGCTTGTTGTTAAATGTCGGGTTATATATATATTCTTGACCTTAAAACCTATTTCTTTTGCAATATCTGCAATGAGTAAATCTGTGGGTATAATAACTCCAGTATAAGCTGAATTCCCAACAACTATACCAACGAAGCCTCCATTAGTCGTTTGAGAATATAACTTACTTAATAATGTGTAAGTATCATCAAAGTACCCTTTTATAACGTTTGGGATTTTCTTATTCCATAGTCTTTCCATATTTAAAAGAGATAACAGGCTTTCTAACTTTTTATTAGTATAGGATATCTCCTTTCTTGATGTACTGTTTGTATTGGATCTAAAACCTGTTTTGCGGAGGGTCCTAAAATCTTTTTGACTTTTCACAAATTCGCCAAGCCATAAATCCACCTTATGTATTTCGAAATAGTCAAAGCAATTACAATAGGGTGGAGAATAGAATGTTAATTCAATTTTCTCAGAGAACTTCTGATCAAAAAGGAGACAGTCATCATTAAATACTTTTGGTTTATGCATTATTTCGCCATAACAGTTGCTTATATCATAGACAATAGTTTTTAATAATTCCAGAAGTTTAGTTTGAACAAAATAGAATTTATCTTGTGGAAATACTGAAGCCTCCCATTTCTTTTTATCTATTGTAATATACCCTTTAGGAGTCCTTTTTCTATTCTTATATTTTATACCATTCCCCTCTTTTTTAATATTTGACACAGATTCAATAATAGATAGCCATGCTACGAAGAAAACGTTCTTCGCTCTTTCATTTGCAATATGCTCTATATGCTCTTTTATTTGCAATAAAGACTGCAGAATATCGCTGTTAAATACTTTTTCTGCTAGCTCAAAGGCGGTATGATAGTTTTTGTTGCATTTTCTCAATTGCTGTAATAACTCAATTTCCTTTCTTAGACTGATAATATCTTCCTTAGAATAAGTCTCATTAGCTACAGTTGACACCAAAGCTGAAATGGGGTTTACATCAAAACCAATAGATTTGAGTCCATTCTTACGAGCAGCTAGCAAAGTTGTCCCACTTCCAACAAAAGGATCAAAAACCAATCCATTTATATTTAAATTTTTAATGAATAAGTCAACAAGATCAACAGAATAACCCTCTCTATAGGAGAACCATCTTTGAACTGGAGTTTGAGTCGTATTTTGGAAGTGGACTAATTCTCCTAGAGTATTTGCGTTTGCAAAAGGAATATCTTTTTCTAAATTTTCAAAAATAGCCAACTGTTTTTTTTGCTTTGTATTATATTTTTCTTCAAGACTCATCATTGGGATATTTCTCATCTACAGCACGATTACTAAATTCAACACGATATAGTGTTGGAGTTGTATATAATTTCCCCTCCCTGTTTTTTGCAACAGGATCTTGGATTATATTCACGAACGTTCCTTGTGAAGTAAAATAAACTCTATAAATGTAAAAATGCTTTGAATGTTGTTCTGCTGCTACCCATTCATTTCTGGTTAAATTGATAGTGTCAAGAGTATCTGTAAAATCTGGTGGGTGAACTCTTTTTGTCGCTTTTACTTCTATGTACCTAAAATATTCAGGATTTTGCAAATCTCTGCTTGCTTCAATAGAAGTTATATCATAACCCAGCCCTTTTGTTTTTCCGTGATAATTAATCTTATTGACTAGCCTAGGATTAAATAACTTTACTATATCTTTCTCTATACTCAAAACAAACTTCTCCCCTTCGTCGCCTAAATCTATAGTGGACATTGGCTTCTCTGCTAAGCATACATCCTCAGACGCATTAAGGCTATCTACTGATGTAATAAACATTTTTCTTTCTTGAGCAGACAATTGTCCATAGTATAATCTCCAATCAGATTCTATTTCTTTCCCTACCCTGTCTGCTCTAGTATTATACTTGAGTATATCAAATGGTAACTCACTCTCTAGTTCTTTTATAAAAAAATCAATTGTACTGAGTTCTTTTAGATTGATCCATATATTTTTGTTATCCTTACGAATAAGGTTTGCTAATTCTAAATAATCAAATTGCTCATTTATATGCTGAAATCCCCAAGCATAATTTTTACTTGTATCAACCTTCTTTTCTATTTTGTTAATCCTGTTCCTTAATATAGTAGATAAAACATTTTCAGGAGTTATCTTGCCTTGTAATACATCAAGAGAATTTAAAACATAGTACCCGACTTCTTGTTTAGACAGGATGACTTTGTTTTTGTTCGCTAATTTAAGTAGAGCTAGAGTGAAGTGGTAAGGGCGAAATCGAACTCTTTTTTGAATCTTTTCTTTTATCGTTTGGATCTTTTGTGAGCCATTTGGTTGTTGGAAGTTATAGCAAACACTTTTGAAAAATGCTGGTTGGTCATTATCTTCTATAAACGCTATAGTTCTTTCAGATAGGTAGATTATTCCTTCTTTCTCAAAAAACATACCAAGTAGTTTGTCTATATTTTCTGTGCGGTGATTTTTAATAGTTTTATCCTCTTTGAAATAATGAGATAGCTTCTCATCAAAAGATTTACCAAATAACTTGGAAGGAATAGGGCAAATTTCCTTTAGAATTTCTGCATAAATAGATAAGTAGTCATCCATCTTTGAGATAGATTTTCCCCTAATTATTGTACATCTAAATTGGATATCTGGGTTATACATTATTTGACTGCTTTTAAGATATACAAATCTACTAAATAATAACTAGAATAATTAATCTAGTTATATGTAGTAATTTCAAAAAACATACTATTATGCTAAGTATTTGTGAAATTACTGATATTTTCTATCTCTGCGATGAGTTTTCGTCTGAATTTAATAAATCTATACTGAATTATCGTTTAAAAGAGGATAATGGGAAGAAACACCGCAACAAGCCCAACCGAATGTCTGACAGTGAGATAATGACTATTCTGATCTGTTTTCATTTGAGCCAAGTAAGAAATCTGAAAGCTTATTATCTAGGATATGTCTGTAAGCATTTAACGGCAGAATTTCCCAAGCAAGTATCCTATAATAGGATGGTTGAGTTACAGCAACGAGTGTTATTTCCTTTAGTTATCTTCTTGAAAACATGTAGAATGGGAAAGTGCACAGGTATTAGTTTTGTGGATTCTACAACACTTGATGTATGCCATATCAAAAGAGAAAAACAGAATAAAGTTTTTCAAAATTTCACAACTAAAAGTAAAAGCACTATGGGGTGGTTCTTTGGCTTTAAGTTACATTTGATAATCAACGATAGAGGGGAAATTATGAGCTTTGTTATCACACGTGGAAATGTAGATGATAGAGTACCTCTTGAATGGGATAGTTTTGTAAA
This sequence comes from uncultured Bacteroides sp., assembly GCA_964528875.1. Classification (GTDB taxonomy): domain Bacteria; phylum Bacteroidota; class Bacteroidia; order Bacteroidales; family Bacteroidaceae; genus Bacteroides_E. Next base: position 11,515 of record CAZGUI010000072.1, read on the forward strand.
AAATGTATTTGGAAAATTATATGGAGACAGAGGCTATATATCTGAACGGTTGGCTAATATGTTATTCGTGAATGATATCCACTTAGTGTATAAACTCCGAAATAATATGAAAGGCGAATTGTCTTTAAAAGATAAAATTATGCTTCGTAAAAGAGCTATAATAGAGTCTGTTAATGATGAATTGAAAAATATTTGTCAGATAGAACACACAAGACATCGGTCTTTTACTAATTTTATTTGTAATATAATTGCTGGACTTTTAGCATATAGTTTCTTGCCAAAGAAACCATCGATAAGGGTTGATATAATAGAAGATAGTCAATTGACTATCTTCTGAATCTTATATCGAACTCACGTCGATAGAGATTGGTTAGTTTAGCTTTAGCAGAATTAATGTAGTTGTTTAACTCTATTGCTGATTTATCCTTAGCTCTAGTTCTTTCCTTAGCTTGGTCCCACAAACTAGGAGATACACTACCTTGAAGGCTAATTGCTGCAACTTGTTTATTTACTGTTATACGCAGATAAATAGGAGCCTTACCGTTTTTCGAAGCATTTGCTTTTTTCAAATAACACGATAAATAAAACGTGTTTTTTCTTTTACTAATTTTCTGTTCCATAAACTCATTTTTTTAATGTTACAAAGTTACTATTTTGAGTTCTTAGGACTGTTACGCAAAACGCTGACAAACAATGAAATAAAACCACTTGCGTTACCAAACTGTTGCCTGTTTTTCATTTTAAGAAATAGGTAACGTTTAGGTAACGGCATACCTGCTTTAAACCGCATTTTTCTGCTTTATGACCAAAGTTCAGGGAATAAAAAAACTCTGAAAATCGCCTGATTTTCAGAGTTTTGCGTTGTTTTGGAAGATTTTCCAGTGCGGATGAAGGGACTCGAACCCC
>CAZGUI010000073.1:0-12309 GCA_964528875.1 uncultured Bacteroides sp.
ATTAATTTCATTATTTTGTAATAGATTTAGGTTAATACTAATATTAAAAAATGTTAGTCTTTAATTTACCGAATTTTAGCCGGCGAGTATATCCCCACATCTCCCGGCTATTTTTTTGTGTTTACTTTTTTACTTCATTTTTATTTAAGGTTTTAGATTTTAAGGTTAATATATATATACTTTGTTTCCTTCTATTTTATATTGCATATTTCCCATTAGCTGTTGTAAAATGAATAAACTCTCTTGCAAGCTTTCATTATTCTTAAACTTTGCTGTTATCCGTTGGTTATCGTGAATCTTGGAATTAATATAGATTGTAACATCGTATTTTCTCTCTAGCATTTTAGCTATATCAGTAATAGACATCCTATCCACCATTAGGTATCCTTTTTTCCAAGCCATTACATTTTCAACATCTACAGTTTTCTTTTGGCTATTGCCGGTCAGCCGATCCAACATTATCTGATCATTAGGTTCCAAAATAAAAGATTGGGATGTTCCATTTTTCATGCGCACATTCACTCTACCACTTTCTAGCGTTGTGGCAGTATAGCTATCTGTAGAATAGGATGAAACATTAAATACAGTTCCTAATACTTCAACATCCATATCGGAGGTTTTCACTATAAATGGTTTTTCATCATTGTGAGCCACATTAAAAGATGCTTCACCATTCAGAAAAACATCTCGTGTATTACCGGAAAACGATTTAGGATAGATTATAATACTACCCGAATTAAGCTGTACTCGGGAGGAATCGGGCAAAACTAGACTCCTCATTTCGCCATTAGGAACAAAGAGTTCTGCAAATTCTACAGTAACGATTTCGGATGTACCTAGTTTTTTATACAGATAAGCACCCGAGAAAAGCAAGAATGGAATAAGAAGTACAGAAGCTACGCGCATAGCTTTTCGGAAAAAAGGAATAATCTTTTTTCTATTCGAGGCCTCTTCTTTTTCCAGAATACGTTGTTTAAGTTTAGAAAAAGAGGCTTCTGTGCTAGTAGAAGGCTCTATAGCTAGCTCATCCCATATTTCTCTAAAAGCATCCTCTTTCTCTTTTATAGATTCGCCATCGTTCAGCCAGTTTATAAAAGCGATATATACTTTTAAGGAATAGGTTTGGCTAAAATATTTTTTTATTATTCTATTTATTTTCGTCATATATTTCTGCGTTACTATATATATGACAGACAAGTATGGGCTTACACCCAATCAAAAGTGAAATATTTTATAAAAAAAAGGAATAAACGTTTTTTATTGCTTTGCGAAGTTGGTTTAAAGCAAGATTGAGATGATTTTCAACCGTTTTTTTAGAGATATTTAATTGTTGTGCGATTTCTTCATTTTTTAGATTTTCATATCTACTTAATTCAAAAATTCGTTTTCGTTGATTAGGCATATTTTCCACCTCCAATAAAACCAACATTTCTATATCTTTAGCTTCCAATACATCATCAATTAAAAAGTCCCTCTCAACCTCATAATTATCCACATAGGTTCTTTCAATATATTTTCGCTCGATGTAATTTATTGCAATATTTTTGGACATCCGATATATATAGGAATTAAAAGATTTCAGTTTGGGTAGTTCTTCCTTTATTAACCAGATTTTCTCAAAAACTTCTTGTGATAAATCTTCAGCAACTGCCTCTGATTTTACAATATGAGCAATAAAGTACTTCATTTTGGGATGATACTTCATGAAAATAGAACGGAAGGCTTCGTGACTACCTAAAGCTAATTGCTCAATATGTTTTGATTCATCACTCATCTATTCAAACTGTTTTCTCTTTATATTTTTTAGGAAGGACAAAAATGCAGAAAAAAGACTCAACCAATTTCAGACTCTCTCTACCGTGCTAACCTTAGTTCCTCGTTATTTGTAGCCAAAGTTAGGTCAGAGCTTTTATTTTATACTTCCCACACAAAAATAGTGTATTAGAACAAGCAGTACAAGTTTTTTAGAAAAAAAGCAAGGCCAAAAGAATGTAGCCTTTTCATCCCCTCAAAAAAATAAAACAAAACAAGTCAAAGGGTTTATTTACTCATTCTTTTTTCTTCAAAGAACCAACCATTCTTCACAAATAAAAGACGAATAAAGCCTGTTCCTTCCAACTCTAATTAATCGGTCTAGGACCGAAGGCCTGTCGGTCTAGGACTGAAGGGTACTCGGTCTAGGACCGAGAGGGGTTGGATCTAAGCCCCCATTTGAAGCAGTGTAATGATGACTATTTCACTGGGGGAAGCAATACGTAGATTTATACGGGAAGTTCCTAATCCGTTGGTTATGATTAGAGGCACTCCTTCAGTAGTATATCGCAATCCCGTTAAAAATCGTTGCCCATATTTTGAAGGAATAATGGGAGCATGTCCTAAAATGCGGACTTGTCCTCCATGTGTATGACCGGCTAAAGCTAGATCTGTGTGATTAATTGAAACATCCTCTGCATAATCCGGAGTATGAGTCAGTAGTATAACAAAATCATCTGAATCTAAGGAGAGTGTGGGTGAAACACCATTCTGCTTTAAGTTAAAAGGGTTTCTTATTCCAGCAATTTGTATAAACTCTTTTCCTTTACGAATGGTATCGACTTTATGTTCTAAGACTTTAATCCCGTACTTTTTCATTTCCTGCACACCTTGTTCATAGCAAGCCTCATAGTCATTATTACCTAAAACGGTATAGATACCATAAGGCGTTTTCACTTTAGCAAGCTCAGCAAATAACTCGGAAATATGATGACACCCCTCATAAAAATCACCTCCCATTAGGAGAACATCTGCATTTTGTTCGTTCAACAAACGCACTAAATTCAATAACCCATCCTTTTTGAATAAGCTGGTATAGTGTATATCCGAAACAAAAGCAATTCGAAAGCCATTAAAAGCAGCAGGAACATCAGTATGCTTAAACTCATAGAATTTAATGCGATTAATTCCTTTATAACTAGAAGATAAGGTAGTGGTAGATTCAACAACTTCTCCGTATTTAGGTGCTGTAACTTTTTCTTTTTCTGTTTTCTCCTGCCTATCTGTTTTTTGAGATTTTTCAATCTGCTTAAGTGTATCTTCTATGGCAAAAGCCACTTCTCTTTTTTCAATAACAACACTATCTACCGAAAATAAAGAAACCTTTTTCTTGGGCAACTCTTTTGACGAGCGACAAGAAACAAATAAAATAACGAGTAAAGGAAAAAAACGGATTAATCTCTTCATATTAATATAAAATCAGTCCCAAAGATAACTATTTTTAATATTAAAGGAGGTTAAGAAAAAAGAAGCTCTTTGATTTTGTATATTTGCAATGATGAAACAAGACAGAATAAAAACAAATTCATTTAAAGCATGGTTATTGGCTGCCCGCCCTCAAACTCTTTCAGGCGCCATCATACCTATAACCATAGGGGCTTCTTTGGCTTTTGTCGAAGGAGAATTTAAGTGGGGTGCTACAATAGCATGTTTACTTTTTGCAGGATTAATGCAGATTGCAGCCAATTTCATCAATGATTTATATGACTTTCTTAAAGGTAGCGACCGAGCAGATCGATTAGGACCTAAAAGAGCCTGTTCAGAGGGGTGGATTACACCTTTAGCCATGAAGTGGGGTATTTCAGTAACTTTAGTCATAGCTTCAGCCATTGGACTAACCCTCCTAACCTACGCTGGTTGGGAACTCATACTCATAGGTGTTACGTGTGTAATTTTTGCTTTTTTATATACCACTTTTCTTTCTTATTGGGGGCTGGGAGATATCCTTGTTCTTCTTTTCTTTGGTTTTGTACCGGTTGGTGGAACCTTTTATGTGCAAACGCTTTCTTGGAATACAAGTGTTACAATTGCTTCATTAGTTTGTGGACTTGTAATTAATACCCTGCTAGTAGTTAATAACTATAGAGACCGGGAAGAAGACAAAATGAGTCAAAAGAAAACACTAATTGTTAGATTTGGAGCCTCTTTTGGGTCTGCTTTCTACCTTTCTCTTGGTTTTTTAGCGGCTTTCTGCTGTTTATGGTTTGCTACAAATCGTTTAATTTATGCAGCTATACTTCCACAAATCTACTTATTTCCACATATCATCACATGGAGAAAAATGGTAGAGATCAATCGAGGAAAAGAATTAAACTCCATCTTAAAAAGTACCTCAAAAAATATTCTTCTCTTGGGAATCCTACTCACATTAGGGTTATTACTTAGTGTGTAAAGTTATTATCGCAAACCTAATTCTATCACTTCCAAGTCTTCTATTTTACCTTCATTTAGGGTAAAGCGAACCAAAGTTCGCATCTTGTGATAGCCGGAAATACCTGCTGCCCCCGGATTGATATGCAATAAATCAAAATTCGAATCGTATTGTACTTTTAAAATATGAGAGTGTCCACTAATGAAAAGCTTGGGAGGATTAATCAAAAGAGTTTGCTTAACAGAGGTATCATATCTCCCCGGGTACCCTCCAATATGCTTAATCATAACATCTACTCCCTCTAATTGAAACCTATTGATTTCCGGATACATTTGCCTGACAACCGAATTATCAATATTTCCATATACAGCTCGAAAAGGGCGAAACTCTTTGAATCGATCAATTAATTCAACAGACCCAATATCTCCTGCATGCCATATTTCATCACAATTAGCAAAATGCTCTTCATAGCGTTTATCCCAAAAAGCATGTGTATCTGATAACAAACCTATCCGTTTCATATTTCTTTATTTTCTTTTTCAAAAGTAACAGATTCTAAGGTATTTCTATAATTTAAAAACACTTATTTAATTCAAATAAGCTCACTTTCATTTGTATTTTCGAACAATTATGAGTTCCTTTGTACTCGGATTGGTGATACGCTTAGTATCTCTCTTTTAATTACATACATGGTTTTTACTTTCCGTTTTTTTTAACGCTTTTGTAAACTCTCTGTTTTTTTAATTTTTAGCATTATATTACCGTTATCATCACTCCAGAGAGTTTTATTAAATTATTTATTTTATTATTTTTTTATTATGAACATTTATGTTGGAAACCTTAACTACCGTGTTAAGGAAACAGAATTACAACAAGTTATGGAAGATTATGGTGTTGTAGTTTCTGCAAAAATTATTACAGATCGTGAAACTGGAAGATCAAAAGGTTTTGGATTTGTTGAAATGGAAAACGAAAGCGATGCTATGAATGCCATCAACGAACTTAACGGAGCAGAATTTGCTGGTCGTACAATGGTTGTAAAAGAAGCAAGACCTAGAGAGTAAGATTATACTATAATAGTTAAAAAGGGAGTCTAAAATTAGACTCCCTTTTTCATTTTAAAATATTTTATTTTATTACTGCATCTACATAATAAGAGAACAAAGAATTACAATTCTTTCAGTTCAGCATCTTCATGTTGAAAATCTTTCCTTCTTAACACAAAACTATTACTTAAGTATTTTTCTCGCACGACTTTATTTTCAGCCAATTCTTCGGGACTTCCTTGGAATAGAATTTTCCCTTCAAACAATAAATAGGCTCTATCTGTAATACTTAATGTTTCTTGTACGTTATGGTCGGTAATCAAAATACCTATATTTCGATATTTCAATCGCCATACAATTTGCTGAATGTCTTCAACCGCAATAGGATCTACACCAGCAAAAGGTTCATCTAACATGATGAATTTGGGGTCAATGGCCAAACAACGAGCAATTTCTGTGCGCCTTCTCTCTCCTCCGGATAATTGATTCCCATTATTTTTACGCACTTTTTGCAGTCTAAATTCAGCTATTAAACTCTCCAGCTTATCTTTTTGTTCGCTACGTGTCATCTCAGTCATTTCCAACACAGAGGCAATATTATCTTCAACAGTCATTTGACGAAAAACGGAGGCTTCTTGTGCCAAGTAGCCAATACCTTTACGAGCTCTTTTATAAACAGGATAGTCGGTTATTTCCAAATCATCAAGAAATATACGACCTTTATTGGGAGTGATTAACCCTACAGTCATATAGAAAGAAGTTGTTTTACCCGCACCGTTAGGCCCAAGTAAACCCACAATTTCACCTTGCTTAACATCTATAGAAACGTGGTCGACCACTGTTCGTTTACCGTATCTCTTCACCAAATCTTCGGTGCGTAACACCATTTTTTCTTCTCCCATTGTATCTCCCATTATTTTGGAACAAACTTAGTAAAATAAGACGAAAAACCGTACATTTGCAACTAAATATATCCCATTAAGCATGAAACATTTAGCCCAGTTTGGTGAATATCTAATCCTAATGAAAAGGACTTTTGCAAGACCTGAGCGTTTTCGCATGTTTTTCAAACAGTATCTAAAAGAACTGGAAAAACTAGGCGTCGACTCCATTGGTATTGTATTATTAATCTCCTTTTTCATTGGTGCGGTAATAACCATACAAATAAAAATAAATATTGAAAGCCCTTGGATGCCTAGATGGACCGTGGGTTATGTTACTAGAGAAATTTTACTTTTAGAGTTTTCTTCTGCTATAATGTGTCTTATTTTAGCAGGAAAAGTAGGCTCAAATATTGCCTCAGAATTAGGAACTATGCGTGTAACGCAGCAGATTGATGCTTTAGAAATCATGGGGATTAATTCGGCAAATTATCTTATTTCCCCAAAAATTCTTTCAATGATTACCATGATCCCTATTCTGGTTTCATTTAGTATTTTTGCAGGAATCATCGGAGCTTTTTCAACCAGTTGGTTTGGAGGAATAATGTCTGCAACAGATTTAGAATACGGACTGCAATATGCGTTTGTGGAGCGTTTTATATGGATTTCTTACATAAAATCATTCTTTTTTGCATTTATTATTGCCAGCGTTTCCGCATTCTTTGGTTACTCTGTACAAGGAGGATCTATTGCTGTAGGTAAGGCTTCAACTAATGCGGTTGTTGCCAGTAGTGTTTTTATCCTCTTTTCTGACCTTATCTTAAACTTATTATTATCATGATTGAACTGAACAACATTAGTAAGTCTTTCGACGGACAAATAGTACTGAAAGATATTGATGCCATTTTTGAGAATGGAAAGACCAATCTAATAATAGGACAAAGTGGATCTGGAAAAACAGTACTCATGAAATGTATTGTGGGATTATTGATACCTGAAATTGGCGATATTCTCTATGACGGCAGAAGCTTTATCCAAATGAATAAATATGCCAAGAAAGATTTACGCCGTGAAATGGGTATGATCTTTCAAAGTGGTGCGCTATTCGATTCAATGACGGTTTTACAAAATGTAATGTTTCCCTTGGATATGTTTAGCCGTGATTCCTTTAACCAAAGAGCTAAACGAGCGATGTTTTGCTTAGATCGAGTAAATTTAACAGAAGCCAAAGATAAATATCCGGCTGAAATTAGTGGAGGAATGCAGAAAAGAGTTTCTATTGCACGAGCTATTGCGTTAAATCCTCAATATCTTTTTTGTGACGAGCCAAATTCAGGCCTAGACCCTAAGACTTCCCTCGTTATAGATGCTCTGATTCAAGACATTACCAAAGATTTCAACATGACAACAATCATCAACACACATGACATGAATTCTGTGATGGCAATTGGTGAGAAAATTATTTATATACACGAAGGAGTTAAAGAATGGGAAGGAGACAAAGAGAGCATTTTAACAGCTAAGAACAAAAATCTTAACAACTTTGTTTTTGCTTCAGATCTATTCAAGAAAGTAAAAGACATTGAAATGCATAATTCAGAAGAGTAATAAATAAAAATCCCATCTACTTAAATTGTAAATGGGATTTTTTTATATCTAATAAAGATCTTATTTCCTACGCATAAAAATATTTATAGGAGTACCTGTTAAAGGCCACTTCTCTCGCATTTTATTTTCCAAAAATCGTTTGTATGGATCTTTTATATATTGAGGTAAATTTGCAAAAAACACAAAAGAAGGAATACGCGTATTAGGCAACTGCGTAATGTACTTAATTTTAATGTACTTTCCTTTGATGGAAGGTGGAGGATAAGCTTCAATAAAAGGGAGTAACTCGCTATTTAAGTCTGCTGTAGAGATACGCAACTTTTTATTCTCATATACCCTACCTGCTTCTTCTAAAATACGTATAATTCGTTGTTTAGTCAATGCAGAAGCAAAAACAATAGGGAAATCCACAAAAGGAGCAAATCTTTGACGTACAGCTTTTTCAAAAGTTTTCATTACCAGTGTTGATTTATCTTCTACTAAATCCCACTTATTAACAACAACAACTAAGCCTTTTGCATTTTTCTGAATCAGAGAGAATATACTTAAATCCTGTCCCTCAATGCCTTGTGTAGCATCTAACATTAATACACAAACATCTGAATTCTCAATTGCACGAATAGAACGAACTACAGAATAATACTCTAAATCTTCACGCACTTTAGTTTTTCTACGTATACCTGCTGTATCAACCAAGTAAAAATCAAAACCAAATTTATTGTATTTTGTATATATAGAATCTCTTGTAGTACCTGCTATTTCTGTTACAATGTTACGATCTTCTCCGATAAAAGCATTAACAATAGAGGATTTGCCCACATTAGGACGACCGACAATAGCTATTCTAGGTGTATCATCTTCTAAAATCTCCAACTGTTTCTTCTTAAATTTAGAAACTAAAAAATCCAACAATTCACCGGTTCCACTTCCTGAAACAGCAGAAATACAGTAAGGATCACCTAATCCTAATTTATAGAATTCAGCCGCACCAAAATGCAACTCACTATTATCTGTTTTATTAGCAACAACAATCACAGGTTTTTCTGTTCTTCGAAGAATACCTGCCACTTCATCATCTAAGTCTGTTAATCCACTCTTCACGTCAACTAGAAAGAGAATAACATCAGCCTCTTCTACTGCAACCATTACTTGCTTTCTGATTTCATCCTCAAACACATCGTCGGAACGAACTACCCAACCTCCGGTATCAACAATAGAGAACTCATTATCTAACCATTCAACCTTTCCATACTGGCGATCTCGTGTAGTACCGGCAGTATCATCAACAATGGCTCTACGAGTTTGTGTAAGTCTATTAAAAAGTGTTGATTTCCCCACATTAGGACGACCAACAATAGCAACCAAATTTCCCATGATGCTTTCCTTTTTTATCTATTTATTCGGGTTGATAACCAAAATTGCGTAATCCTTTATTAGAGTTACGCCAATCTTTTTCAACCTTCACAAAAGTTTTCAAAAATATTTTTTTATCAAAAAAGCGCTCTAATTCTTTACGAGATTCAGTAGCTACTTTTTTCAATGCTTTCCCCTCTTTACCTATAATGATACCTTTTTGTGAGTCTCGTTCCACATAGATCACAGCATAGATATCAATTTGATTGTCATTTTCCTTAAATTCCTCAACGACTACTTCAACTGCATAAGGAACCTCCTTGTCATAGTAAAGAAGTATTTTTCCACGAATAATCTCGGACACAAAGAAACGTGCAGGCTTATCTGTCCACTGATCTTTTGCAAAATATGGAGGTGAATCAGGAAGCAACTCTATGATTCGTTGCATTATATAATCCACATTGAAATTATTCAAGGCAGAAATAGGTAGAATCTCAGCTTTAGGCATCATTTTTTCCCAAGCAACAACTAAATCCTCCAGTTTCTTTTGGTCTGATAAATCAACCTTATTAATCAACAATAAAATGGGAATATCCAAAGTATTGACTTTTTCTATAAAGTCTATATTTTTCTCAAAGTCTTCAACAACATCCGTAACATAAAGTAGTACATCGGCATCAACCAAAGCAGAACAAGAAAAATTCAGCATCGATTCTTGCAATTTATAATTTGGCTTGATAACACCCGGCGTATCAGAGAAAACAATTTGAGCATCCTCGGTATTATAAATCCCCATAATCCGATGTCTTGTAGTTTGCGACTTGAAAGTAGTAACTGACACTTTCTCACCAACCAACGCATTCATCAATGTAGATTTTCCCACATTGGGATTCCCTACTATATTTACAAATCCTGCTTTATGCATAACGTTTTTGTTTTAGATAAAAAAACGCACCAAATATTAAATAAGATGCGTCTCTAATTATCATTCGTAGTTATTCTGTTGCTGTGGGACTACCATCATAACCCCATTTCAAAAACAGTGCTCCCCAAGTAAAACCAGCACCAAAAGCGGTAAAAATCATATTATCACCTTTTCTTAGTTTCTCTTCATGATCCCATACACAGAGAGGCAATGAAGCTGCACTCGTATTACCATAATGTTCAATGTTTACCAAGACTTTATCTTCAGGTAATTCTAAACGATGAGCAATCGCTGAAATAATCCTTAAATTAGCCTGGTGGGGAACGACCCAATCAATAGTATCTTTCGTCAGATTATTGCGTTCTGCAATTTCTGCACAAACATCAGACATATTAGACACAGCATATCTAAAGACAGTACGTCCTTCTTGATATATATAATGTAAATGGTTCTCTACTGTAAAAGGCGAAGGAGGACAAACTGAACCTCCAGCTTTAATATGAAGAAAGGGTAAACCCTGTCCGTCAGTCCGAAGCTTTGAATCTAATACACCTAATTCCTCTGTGGTAGGCTCCAACAGAAATGCCGCTGCACCATCTCCAAAGATAGGGCATGTTGCACGGTCTGTATAATCAACAATTGCAGACATTTTATCTGCACCTACAATAATTACTTTTTTATAAACACCTGAGCGGATAAATGCAGAACCTGTTTCCAAGCCATATAAAAAGCCAGAACAAGCTGCCTGCAAATCATAAGCAAAGGCATTTGTAATTCCATTCTTCTTGCAAACAATCGACGCAGTTGAAGGGAATGCATAGTCGGGAGTAGAAGTAGCTACAATAACTAGATCTACTTCTTCAGGATTTGTATTCGTTTTTTTCAACAGTTGTTTAACAGCCTTTCTTGCCATGTAAGAAGTACCTAAACCTTCTTCATTCAAAATTCGCCGTTCTTTAACCCCTATTCGAGTCATTATCCACTCATCAGTGGTATCAACCATTTTAGAGATATCGTCGTTATTCAACACATACTCAGGAACAAATCCACCTACACCAGTAACTACTGCACTTATATTACTCATTAGAATATTTTTTTCCACAATTAATCCTTCTGAGAATATTATTCCCAAAAAGAAAAAAGAAAAGGATTAATAATCTCTGATTATAACGCCACGTTTTTTTCGATTGCAATCTGGCCTCTATAGTAGCCACACTCAGCACATACGCGATGAAAAACATGCCATTCTCCACAATTTGGACAAATAGCTAAAGTAGGTGCCACCGCTTTATCGTGCGTTCTTCTATTTCTAGTTCTAGTTTTAGATTGTCTTCTTTTTGGTGTTGCCATTTTTTTATTTTTTAATTATTATCTAATATTTTCTTTAAGTCATTCCATCGAGGGTCTGATTCTTCCTCTTCCTCAATTAAAGAAGCATCATGTGCTTCCAAATAAGATAGCATTGCAGGATCACATTCTCCCTCTTCATGCACTCTCATTATAGGCAAAGACAGTAAGATAAATTCATATAGCAACCAAGCTATATCTAACTTTCTCTCTTCATCAGAAACCATCATTAAATCATCATCTAACTCTTCTGTCTTTTCTCCCAGCTTAATCAGCAATTCTTTTTCTGTTTCAACAGGGTATTTCATCTCAGCTAAGCAACGATCACAAGCTACTGAAACAAATCCTTTCAGATTAAAAATGAATTCATAAGTAGATGACACTCTTTTCACCAACAAACTAACATCAACATTTCCTTCTATAATTTCAGTCTGATCTAATGTCGAAAAGAAAGCATCATCTAAAGTATATTCAAAATGCAATTCGTCCTGCTCAACTTTTGTTAAGTCAACTATATATGCATCTTTTGATTTTTCTATTTTTCTTTCTTTATTTTCCACACTATTATAGTATCTAAATGAGACTTAATAAGAGTTTATTCGGCCGACAAAGATACGAATATAAAAAACAAGCAACAACAAAAATCCATTTATTTGTAAGCAAGTCAATTAAAATCAACAAAAAACAGACTTAAAAATCGATCCATTAATAGATATTCTTGTCTTTTTTAACAAAGAAATAATAGAACAGATAGTTACTCACTATAACTCATGCCCTAAATCACTTACTGTTAGTAATTCAAGTGTGTACACCCACTACATCCACACTATGATTGATCTATTGTTTTTGATTTTTCACAATAACAGAAAGAGCTATATTCTTTGTAGATACAACATAGAATAAAGCCTTAGACAAGTTCTTTAAACAGACAAAGCCCTAAAGATTTGAATCATCTTCAGGGCTCTG
>CAZGUI010000074.1:0-12269 GCA_964528875.1 uncultured Bacteroides sp.
GCAATTCTATATCCTTACCGGCAGTCATAATCAAATCTCCAAACTCATCAATAACAACCACAATATAAGGCATATATTTATGTCCTTTATTTGGATTTAGCCTTCTATTGATAAACTTATCATTATACTCCTTCACATTTCTTACATGAGCAGCTTTTAATAAATCATATCGGCTATCCATTTCCACACAAACCGAATTTAAGGTCTGAACCACTTTATTGACATCAGTAATAATAGCTTCTTCCTCGTCAGCCAACTTAGCCAAGAAGTGTTTCTCTATCACTGAATAAATACTAAACTCCACTTTCTTGGGGTCAATCAAAACAAACTTTAATTCAGCAGGATGCTTTTTATACAATAGTGAAGCAATCATAGCATTCAGTCCAACAGATTTACCCTGTCCTGTTGCACCTGCTACTAACACGTGAGGCATCTTACACAAATCAACCATAAACACTTCATTGGTAATAGTCTTACCAAAAGCAATAGGAAGATCATAAGTACAATCCCTAAATATCTTTGTTCCAAGAATAGAACGGCCTGATACAATCTTTGGATTAGAGTTTGGCACTTCAATACCAATAGTTCCTTTTCCCGGAATGGGAGCAATAATTCGAATTCCTAGTGCAGCCAAACTTAAAGCTATATCATCTTCTAATCCTTTGATTTTAGAAATACGCACTCCCCTTTCCGGAGTTATTTCATAAAGTGTAACAGTGGGACCAACTGTTGCTTTGATTGTATTAATTTCAATACCAAAACTTTTCAGTGTATTGATAATTTTATCTTTATTTTCGTTTTGCTCTTGCATGTTGATAGTGGGCTCACTATCGACATAGTCTTTTAGTAAATCAAGTGTTGGCAAACGATAATGCTCTAAATCCAACTTAGGATTATAGGGTTGTAAATCAGCCTCATCATAGGTCTCATTTTCCTGAGCTACACCTACTTCAAAACTGGGACCATCTTCCTCTGTGTCTTTATTCATAGGCATATTAGTTCTCTCTTCTTTAACTTTCTCCAAGACCTCTTCAGGTTCACTGGGTGTAATTTCCAGTTCGATAGAATGCTCTTTCGCTAATTCTTCTTCTAAATCATCTTCAACTAAAGTTTTCTTCGAGTTGTCTTTTTCAAGACTTGTGTCATCGTCAATAATTATTCCATCTTCATTCATCTCCTTTTTCTTCTTTTTCAAATAAGTGAATGAGAATAAATAACGAATCCATCCAATAGCTTTCTTATTCATCAAGACTAAAATACTGAGCCCTGTTCCAACTAAAAAAAGAATAACACCTAATACTCCAATCTGAGAAATAAGCCATAGGCTCACGTTATATCCGTGAAGTCCACCTAAATACATAAAAGAGTCTTTATAAGTGGGCATCAAAGCAAATCCAAAAAACAAAGAGAACCAAATAAGCAACGCAAAACAAGACAAGAACCATTTCCAAGGTTTTGTTCTTCTAACTTTCATCAAGTGCAACCCCCATACTGCAAGAAAAACAATAATGAAAACCGAAGATATACCAAAACAATCATTCATTAAGTAGTTGGATAATTGAGCACCTCTTGAGCCTGCATAGTTCTGAATATCATTATTTGTCTCAGAAAGATTAACTAAATCAGTAGCATCAACCAAACTCTGGTCGGCTGCCCCAGTGAAAAAGAAAGAGACATAAGAAATGAGAAAAAAGCCGGAAAGTATGACCATTGTCAGTCCTAAAAGAAAGTGTAAGGTTTCATTCTTAAAAAATGCAGCCACTTTATGAGGCCATTTTTTCTCAAGTTTCTCAGTTTTCATATTTTATTATTCAATAATGTTCTAGAATATTCTATATCTATGCAAAAATAGTAAAAATTAAAAAGATTATCATACAACTTCATCGAACAACATTTTTCTCTTTAACTTTTAGATACTAATTTTTATTGATCCTCTTTCTTTTTATGAATCATTGCCTCTATAAAAAGGATATTTTTCAAGTAAAAAAGGGACAAAAAATATCAACGAATGACTATTTTGATAAAAACCGGAGACTTATCAAATGAATTATGCCTTTTTCATATATAGATAGCTCCCCTTAATTACTTTTTCTATACCTTTGTATCTGATTTACTTGAATAAACATGGAAAATAACACCCAGATTATATATAATAAAAATGTAATAGAGTTTGTTACAGTTGCAGCAGAATATTGTGCATTTCTTGAACAGAACAAAGCTGTTGAATCAAAAGAATATGTAGATACTCTACTTAAAATTCTCCCTCTATTATATTTAAAAACTCTTTTACTCCCTCACTCTGAAAGAATGGGGTTTGAAGAACCGGAAGTACACGTAGATGAAATTACTTACGAAGTTATTCGTCAGAATATTACTAGAATTTTAGGACCTGATGATGATTATCTAGAGATTTTTACGCCTGATATGAATTATACTGATCAACCCATAAAGCAATGGATTTCTGAAGGGTTAGCTGATATATATCAAGATCTAAAAAACTTTATTTTTGTTTTTCAACAAGGTCTGGATGAAGTGATGAACGATGCTTTAGTTATTTGTTTAGAGAATTTTGAATATTATTGGGGACAGAAATTAGTAAATACATTGAGAGCTCTCCATAACATTAAATATTCGCTTGATATAGATCAAGATTATGCTTAAGCTTCAACGCTAATTTTATAAAAAGAAAGAGGATTTACAAATGATGATAATCAGAAAAAATATAAAAGGCGAAGAAATAAAAGATTTACCTAAAGTATCCTTTACCGGAGAAATAATAACCGTAACTTCTGAAGAAGGTATAATAGACGCATTAAACTATCTTAAAAGCTATAAAATAGTTGGGATAGATAGTGAAACCAAGCCATCTTTTAAAAAGGGTAAAATCAATAAAGTCTCTCTATTACAAATATCCACCCTTGATCGTTGCTTTTTATTTCGATTGAACCGTACAGGGCTAACTCAACCATTAATTGATTTTATAGAAAATCCAAAGATCATAAAAATAGGACTATCATTACACGATGATTTCTTGATGCTTCATAAGCGTGCTCCATTTGAGCAAAAAGGGTTTATTGATATTCAAAAATACGCGCCTCAATTTGGCATTAAAGATAAAAGCTTGCAAAAAATTTATGCTATTCTTTTTAACGAGAGAATTTCCAAATCGCAAAGAATGTCTAATTGGGAACGAGAGGAGTTAAGCCCTTCTCAAAAAGTTTATGCTGCCACAGATGCATGGGCATGTTTGAAAATCTATAACTTACTAGAGGAACTTAAAGCCAATGGACAGTATGTACTTCAACCGAGTTGTACCAATAATACAACCGGTCAAACAGAAACAATTAAATAACAGGATTTATAATTTATATGCAATACCGTAAAGTATTTTTAAAACCCAAGAAAGAGGAATCTTTAGAGAGATTTCACCCATGGATTTTTTCCGGGGCTATAGCTAAAATTGAAGGCACTCCTCAAGAAGGTGAAATTGTGGAAGTATACACTTCCACCAAACAATTTATAGCCATTGGACACTATCAAATAGGGAGCATATCTATACGTGTACTCTCTTTTAAACCTATAGAAATTGATTACAATTTTTGGATAAATAGAATTAAGCAAGCCTATCAAATGAGAGAAGCAATTGGCTTAGCACATACAACAAAAAACAACTCTTTTCGCTTAATACATGGTGAAGGAGATCAACTTCCGGGTTTAATCATTGATGTTTATAATCATACTGCTGTTATACAAGCACACTCTATAGGAATGCATGTTAGCAGACAGATTATAGCAAAGGCTATTTTAGAAGTAATGAGTCCTTTTATTAAGTACATTTATTATAAATCAGAAACCACTTTACCAAACAAGACCGACTTATCTGAAACTTCAGGGTTTCTAACTGAACCAACTGCTGACTTCATAGCAATTGAAAACGGATTAAAGTTCCATGTCGATTATCTGAAAGGACAAAAAACAGGATTTTTCATTGACCAAAGGGAAAACCGAGCCTTATTAGAGAAATACGCGAAAAATAGAAATGTATTAAACATGTTTTGCTACACCGGAGGTTTTTCGTTTTATGCAATGCGTGGTGGAGCAAACAAAGTACATTCATTAGATAGTTCAGCTAAAGCCATTGAGCTGACGAATCAAAACATTGAGCTAAACTTTCCAAATGATGACAGACATGAATCGTTTGTTGAAGATGGCTTTAAGTTTTTAGATAATATTCCACAAGACAAGTATGATTTAATTGTTCTAGATCCTCCCGCATTTGCTAAACATAAAAGAAGTCTTAGAAATGCGCTACAGGGTTACAGAAGATTAAATGCTAAAGCGATAGAGAAAATAAAACCCGGAGGTCTTCTGTTTACATTTTCTTGCTCACAAGTAGTCAGTAAAAATGATTTCAGAACAACACTCTTTTCTGCTGCAGCAATAGCTAAACGAGAAGTTAAAGTTTTACATCAATTAAATCAGGCGGCTGATCATCCAATTAATATTTTCCACCCTGAAGGAGAATATTTAAAAGGGCTTGTACTCTATATTGAATAGCCTCACCGTTAAAAGTTCTAAAAAGCACAAGAAATTCAAATCTATTTCTATGTTATAAAACATAAAACAATTATCTTTGCACTGTGTTTTTCATGGTATTAGATTTAAGGTTAATAAAGATTGGTTGTCAAAAGACAATCAATCTTTTTTTTTGCTCCTATCGTGCATCAATACAAATTCTTTATTAGTTCTAAGAAGCACCTTGAAAATATTCTTGTATATTTGTATATAAAGGAGTAGTTAACAAATTATTTAGAATATGAAAGGTATAAAAATTCGCTTAATCATCATGAACTTTCTGCAATATGCAGTATGGGGATCATGGTTAATTTCACTTGGAGCATATTTAGGAGGAGAATTAAGCTTCTCGGGTAAGCAAATTGGCAGTTTCTTTGCCACAATGGGAATAGCGTCTCTTTTTATGCCGGCCATAATGGGTATCATTGCTGATCGCTGGGTACAAGCTCAACGACTTTTAGGAATCTGTCATTTAGCTGCCGGAGCGTTTATGATTGCAGCTGCACCACAAGTTACTTATGCCCCGTTATATGCACTTATTCTTTGTAGTGTTCTTTTTTATATGCCAACCATTTCACTATCTAATTCTGTTGCATATAGTTCCTTATCCAAAGCGAACCTAAACACAGTAAAACACTTCCCTCCTATTCGAGTTTGGGGAACAGTAGGTTTTATTTGTGCCATGGTATTAGTTGATTTACTTGGATTTACACGATCTCCAAATCAACTTTACTTCTCAGCAACTTTATCAATATTATTAGGTCTTTACTCATTTACTTTGCCCCAATCGGATGTAAATAAAGAAGAAAAGACTCAATCTTGGGTTGATGCAATGGGACTAAGAGCTTTCACCTTATTCAAGGAAAAGAAAATGGCTATATTTTTTATATTCTGTATGTTTTTAGGTGTTTCATTACAAATAACCAATGCTTTTGCCAATGATTATTTAACGAATCACTTTGGACTTATGGAAATATATCAAGGTACATTCGGTGTAGAACACGCAAATATTTTAATTTCACTATCACAACTTTCTGAAACTCTTTGTATTTTATTAATCCCATTTTTCCTTAGAAGATTTGGTATTAAAACTGTTATGCTTATCAGCATGGCAGCTTGGGTACTTCGCTTTGGCTTGCTTGGTGCAGGAAATCCGGGAGGAGGAGTTTGGATGCTTATCCTATCAATGCTTGTTTATGGCGTAGCATTCGACTTTTTCAACATTTCCGGATCACTTTATGTAGATCAGGAAACAAGTCCATCGATACGTTCCAGTGCGCAAGGAGTATTTATGATTATGACTAATGGGTTTGGAGCTCTTATTGGATCGTATGCAGCAGGATTTGTTGTAGACCACGTGGGGTGGCCCAATTCTTGGTATGTATTTGCAGGATATGCATTAGTTATTACCTTATTATTTGCCTTTATATTTAAGCATAAACACAACCCTGATGAGATTCCAGATAAGATAATTTAAATATTGAATATGGATAAAGAAGTAGAAATAGTAGTACAGCAAATAGCCGATAGCCAAATTGAAATTGGAGCATACGCTTTAATTTTAAAAGAAAGGCAAGGAGATCGGAACTTAGTAATCATTATAGGAACAGCAGAAGCTCAATCTATAACGTTAAAGATTGCCGGTATACAATCTCAACGTCCTTTAACGCACGACCTATTTAAAGCTGTACTTGATAACCTAAAAGCTGTTATACATAAAGTTTTGATTTACAAATCTGAAAAAGGAATTTACTTTTCTTATCTTTTCCTTGAAAACGAAGCCAAAGAGATCATACAAATTGACTCTAGGACATCTGATGCTATTGCATTAGCACTACGGTGTGAAGCTCCCATTTATATTTATGAATCAATTCTTGAGAAAGAGAAAATAAAAATCACTAAAGAAAATAATCCTAAAGAAGAAGATCACGAACAAACATCATTATCTTCACTAGAAGAAGCGCTTAAAAAAGCGGTTACTGAAGAAAACTATGAGTTAGCTTCTATTTTAAGAGATAAAATAGAGAAAATTAAATCGCAACAATAATCATGCACATTTTCTATGCCCCCAATATAATTTCTAGTCTAGAACTACCAGAGGGTGAAGCAAAACATGCTACACAGGTCTTACGACTCAAAGAGGGGGATTCAATAACCATTACCGATGGTCTAGGTTTTTTTTATGAAGCAACAATAACAACAGCCACGAAAAAAAAATGTAGAATACAGATAGACCAAACCATTGAAGTAAAGAAACCTTTCTCTTGTAGTTTACATTTAGCTATGGCACCCACTAAACAAATGGAACGGACTGAGTGGTGGGCAGAAAAGGCTACAGAAATAGGCATTGATGAAATGTCTTTTTTAAATGCTCAATTCTCAGAGCGTCGTGCTATTAATTTGGAACGCATAGAGAAAAAAATCATTTCTGCCACCAAACAATCTCTTAAAGCTCACCTTCCAATAATTAATGACCTCACCTCTTTTAGCAACTTCATAGAACAAGAATTTAACGGGCAGAAATTTATTGCTCACTGCTATCCTACAGAAAAAAAACTATTAAAAAACGTATTACGACCGAATACTGACACCTTGATACTCATTGGACCTGAAGGAGACTTTAGTGAAAGTGAAGTGGAAATGGCAATAGCCAAAGGATTTGTGTCCATTACTTTAGGAGAAGCAAGATTAAGAACAGAAACAGCCGCTTTAGTTGCTGTACATACTTTTACTCTTATCAATCAATAAAATATAAACATTAATATAATTTCTTATGAAAACAACAACAAAGAAATTCGCGAAATATTTATTCTTCACTTTTATCCTTACACTGACTTTATCGTGTTCCGGAACAAAAAAATTCATGTATTCCATTCCTTCAGATACAGATAAATTGGTAGGAGTTAATCTTAATCAACTTATAGATAAAGCTGGAGTTAACAAAAAGAAAAATAAAAAAGTTAAAGACTCTTTTTTACAAGCTATTGAAAAAGAAATTACTGCTGATGAATTAAATCAATTCAAAAAAATAATTGACGATCCATCTCAATCGGGGATAAACACTAAAGGACACCTTTGTTTCTATAGTGCACCTTCTTTAGCTTATCCTGTTTTTACTGCTGAGGTAAAAAGCCAAAAACAATTAAAGAAGCTAATGGAAACACTTGAGAACCAAGGTATAGCCGACTTGGTTGTTTATGAAAAGCCTTACTATCACACAGTTCTGGCAAAGAAAATATTTGTCATTTTTGATAAAAAGACTATCCTAGCTATTAATGCACCTTCGAGCAAAATTGAAGCTGCAAAAAAACAGGCCATCAGTCTATTAAATTTGCCTAAAGAAGAAAGTATTGTAAAAAACAACGCCGAAACCTTTAAGAAATTCAAAGAGAGCAAGGAAGATATCGTATTCTATACCGATTTAGAAGATCTGCCCTCAGCTTATAAGCGTGAAGTAGAAAAGGCATTACAGAAAAGGTTGAGTGATGTAAATATCCGATTGGTAAGTACGTTAAACTTTGAGAAAGGTGAAACGCACCTAACAATTAAAAATATAGATCAGAACGCTCTTTATGCAAACAACAAAAATATGATGAAAGCCTTATCAGGCAATCTATTGAATCTATTTCCATCGAACACGCTTGGTTTAATAAGCTTTGGTATAAATGGAAAAGAAATTTATAAAGGGTTGCAACAACAAGAAAATCCCGATATGGATCTTGAAGATAAAGACTTAAAAAACTTCATAGAAGGAATCAATGGAGATTGTACCATTGGAGCATTTACATGGGGTGTTGATAAAGGAAAACCGAACTTCTTAATGGTTATAGAAGCAAATGATAAGAAAATAGATTTATCTGCTGAAATAGAAAGGAGTAAAGTCATAAACAAAGAAAACATCATTGAACTGAAAGAAAATGAGTATTTGTACAGAAAGATAAATACCAGAAGTCTTCCATTTTCGAACTACCTTCCTAAAGACCTATTTTTTGGTGTTAAGAAAAATTACATTTACATCACTAGCGATGAATTAATCTATAAAGACCTTGATAATAAAATTGATAAAACAATGAAGGACTCGCCCCTAACCTCAAACTTAAAAGGGAATATGTTCTTTGCAACGGTCAATATTGAAGAAGTTCTTGATTTGCCTATCATTAAAATTGTTGCCATGTTTGGAGGGAAACAAGCACAGGAAATGTTAGATAAAGCGGCACTGTTTAGCCATATTGAGATGAAAAATAAAAGTAATGATTTGAATATTACTCTTTATCAAAAAGAGAAAAAAGAAACTCTATTAGAAATACTTTTAGAAGAAATCATTAAACAATCACCTTTGGGTTTATAATGGAAACCATAGAATTAAAAAACATACTTCCTGAAGCATTTAAGCATCAGGACAAAATAGAATCTGATGTTTGGCATCAATCCATGAACTTTCATAAAAAGAAGGTTTACTTAATCAAAGCAGTTTCGGGTGCAGGTAAGTCTTCTTTGTGTGGGTATTTATATGGGGATCGAAAAGACTATCAAGGAATAATCTCATTTGACGGCACCAATATATCTTCTCTAAACGCTAAAGACTGGGTAAACATCAGAAGAAATCAATTAAGTTTGATCTTTCAGGACTTAAAGCTTTTTCCTGAGTTAACAGCCCTAGAGAATATTCAAATAAAAAACAATTTGACTCATCATAAAAAGAAAAAGGAGATTATAACTTGGTTGGAACGACTAGGATTAAAGGAGCATATGGATCAACTCGTGGGAAAACTATCTTTTGGACAACAACAACGTGTAGCTTTTATTCGGTCTTTATGTCAACCTTTCGATTTTATTCTTTTAGATGAACCGGTAAGTCATCTAGACCAAAAAAATGCAGATATAATGTCGGCTATTCTTATGGAAGAGTTTGAAAAAGAGTCTTTTGGTATTATTGTTACAACCATTGGTAGGGATATGGAACTTCCTTACGATTATATTATGAATCTATGAAGTTAATTTGGAAACTACTTAAAAAACCTATTAGTTTAAGCCAAATTGTTGGTTTTATTCTAGCTAACATCATTGGAACTACTATTATTTTATTGAGCATACAATTCTTCAGAGATATATCTCCTATATTTAAGGGTACAGACTCTTTTATGAGTCAGAATTATATTGTTGCCACAAAAAAAGTAAGTACTCTAAGTTCATTGTCAGGCAAAAGTAACCTGTTCTCTTCAAAAGAAATTGCTGAAATAAAAAAACAAGATTTTTGCAAAGGATTAGGTGTTTTTACACCTTCGCAATTTAAAGTTTATGCAGGTTTAGCTATTGAGAGTAAGGGAATACGCTTTGGTACAGATATGTTTTTTGAATCAGTACCCAATAACTTCATTGATGTGTCTTTAGAAGAATGGAACTTCAATTCTGAGAACGAAAACAAGGTTATTCCTATTATTTTACCTAGAAACTATTTGAATCTATACAACTTTGGTTTTGCTGAAAGTCGTAATCTACCTAAGTTATCCGAAGGAATGATTGGGATGGTTCAGCTAGATGTTAATCTCTCAGGGAAAGGTATGAATGAAGCTTTTAAAGGTCAAATTATAGGTTTTTCCGATCGGTTAAATACCATATTGGTACCCCAAACTTTTATGGAGTGGGCAAACGAAAAATTTGGTATAGAACAAGATAAAGGCCCCTCGCGCATCATTATAGAAGTAGATCAACCCTCCGACCCTGCCATAGCCGATTTCTTTCAACAAAAAGGATATGAAGCCGAATCAGGCGCATTGGATGAAAGCAAGACTACATATTTCTTAAAAATGATTTTTGGAGTTATTTTATTCATAGGTTTACTCATTAGCTTATTATCATTATACATCTTGCTTTTAAGTATCTTTCTTTTAATACAAAAAAGTACTGAGAAGCTAAGAAATCTTCAACTCATTGGCTACACACCAAAGCAACTATCTATTCCTTACCAACTTTTAGTTGCAATTTCAAATGTGCTGGTTTTTACTTTATCTTTAGGTATAGTTTATTTTTTGAGAAACCTATACATTACTGAACTACAACCATTACTCCTGAACTTAAAAGACGGCTTTTCATTAACTCTTTGTATCATTGCTATCATTCTTCTACTGGCAATTATTATCATGAATAGTCTATTGATTAATCAACGCATAAAGAAAATATAAATAGTCTGTACAACTGAGGAATATATATAATAAGCCCTTTAATCTTTTCTCAGATTAAAGGGCTTTGTTATAAACTAAAACATTCTAAGATATAAAACAATAGAATGTTTGCTTTTTTTATTTAGATTTATACATCAGTTTTTCTATAAGCATCGACGTAGCTTTTAGACAAGAATATAAAATATCTTTATCCACATTTGTTATATCATCACATGATTGATGATAACACGGAGCAAAAAGTATAGCAAATTCACCATCTTCTATTTCTTCTTCTATAATTTTCACAACACTAATTCCCATAGTCGGTATGTCAGATAAAAAAGGAGCTGTATCTGAGTTAAGAGCAAACTGTAAGTCCTCATTAACTTTAACACCTAACTCTGCAAAGACTTCTTTGGACAAAACTTCTAATTTTTCAGATCCCTCAGCAAACTTAATGGCATTATATCCATTGGTTAGCACTTCTAACATTTCTTCATCAAGACCTTGCTCTTTATATCTATTTATCAAAAAGTCTATCGTTGAACCATCAGTATCTGAAATGTAAATTTCTCCATCTTTAGAAGCAATCATATCTATATTCAGATATGTAGCTATTTGATTTTTTTCCTCATCGTTCAGCGAATTATAATAGTAAGGAGAACCTTCCACTCCAGTCTCTTCTGAATCCCAAAAAGCAAACCTTAAAGTTCTTTCAGGAATAATCTTACGCTCTTGAATAGCTCTAATAATATCTAAAACTACAGCCACCCCAGTAGCATTATCATTAATTCCGGGACCAAACTTCACTGAGTCGTAATGTGAACCAACCAGCAAAACTTCTTCTTTAGATTTTCCCGGGATTTCAACTAACAAATTACACCCTTGAGTTTCATGTCTATTAGTAAAATATTGTGTAACAACATTTAGTCCTAACTTGTTGATAGTTTGCATAATATAATCTTTACTTGCTATACCTCCCGGTGTACCTACTGCCCTATTTGAATCATTCTCTTTTGCTATTTTATCAAATTGTTCTAAATGATTCCATACTGAGTCCAAAGAGATTAACTCTGTAATTGATTTTTGTTTATTACATGATGTTAAAAGCGCTAAAAGAAAAAAGGAATAGAATATTCTTTTCATTGTAAACATTTTTATGTAAAATTATTTTAATATACAAAGGTAATGATATCTATGTAGAAATAATTTATTTATACAGATTAGAATAACTGAGAGAATATTAAATAGAGTACAATGTTTTTATAAAATCAACGTAACATACTGATGTGAAAAAAGCATCCAAACTAAAATGATACCTCAAGAATCTGAGATACTCAACGGTTCCGGTAAATCCCTTCGGACTAAAAACAGAGAAATCCAAAGAGGATCAAGAATCATTTTTATGCTATTAAAAAAGATTGAAATAAAGTTATTAGGAGAGAAAATGATAAACTGGAGTTGCTAACTTTACTTGTACAAACAGTTAAGAGATAAAATTTATTAGCTTTATCCTTATGAAACAAAGAAAAG
>CAZGUI010000075.1:0-11986 GCA_964528875.1 uncultured Bacteroides sp.
ATAACTCCTTTGCTAACCAATACACCTTTTCTTTAAATGGTGAAGCAAAACATACAGGTGTTCTAGGAACAAGTGCAGATGGCAACCTTACAAGGCTAGATAATGTACTAGAGAAAATGCCTGAAAGGTTGGAGCAACAAGAAGATAAGCTACTTACAACGAAAGAGCAGCTTGTCAATGCCAAAGAGGAATTAAAGAAACCTTTTGAACAAGAACAAGA
Source organism: uncultured Bacteroides sp. (assembly GCA_964528875.1). Classification (GTDB taxonomy): domain Bacteria; phylum Bacteroidota; class Bacteroidia; order Bacteroidales; family Bacteroidaceae; genus Bacteroides_E. The sequence continues at coordinate 221 of CAZGUI010000075.1, forward strand.
ACTTCAGGATAAGGTCTTACGACTGGCTGAGTTAAATAAGCTATTAGATATGGGTGAAGTGGAAGAATTGGAAAACCCTTCTCCGCTTATGGAAGACTTAAAAAGAGCGATTATTGATTACAGTAACGAAGAGTTTGGAGAAGACCATCGTTATGAAGACTTTGATAAACTATATCCTGACTTAGCCCATGTTGGTATTGCCTATACTGAAATTTTAGATGGCGAGTATGATGTTCAATATGAGTTGAACTTGGAGGAATTGACCTGGTCACAGTATATCAACGATATAAGAGTAGATGGGGGTAGCTTTGATTTCGATAATTTAGGTAGAGAATCTGCGCTAGAAAATATGATTAGTCAGATGCACATGTCTTCCTTTGAAGATTTTGTTTATGTAAGTGACGAGGTAATGATTGATAAGTTAGGTTTAGAGATGGATGAACAAGGGAATTTCTATGATCCTTTAGCTAAAGATCTAGATAATGATGGTCTTTCTGATCGCTATGATAATGATTTTAAGGATAGTGATTATTTTGAATCGACCTTTGATGTAGAAGATAATCTCCACAGTAGGGAATCAGAAGAAAAGCCGTCTATCTTAGGCCAGATTAAGGAAATGAAGGAAAATGACAGCAGGATGAAACCAGAAAAAGAACAAAAGGATAACGACAGAGAACGTTAAGGGAGCGAAAGCTCCCTATTTTATTGGGAGGGATAATAATGAATTACAAAGAAATTAGAGAGACAATAGAAAACATGGCCAATGATAATATCAAGGACTTAGTCAAAGCGATTATAAGCTTTGAAAAAGGAATCAATGATGAAGAAGCCCTTGACAAGATTTACGATGCCTATATGGACAATGACACACAGGGTCTATTAAGTGATGAGTTCGATTACATGATTGACGATATGAAAGAACAAGGACTTATTATAGAGGAGTTTGGAATTAATGAAGAAAGAGATGACTTGATTAATATTGTGGGAAATATCGCCCAAGATGTTGAGAAGCTAGAGATAACAAATAATCAGAGTGAAAAATTCAAGGTGGTAAATTTCTCGGTAGTATCTAAAGATGAAGAAGGTAAAAAAAATTACTATAACTGCTCGGCTTATGAGGATAAGGCGAATATACCAGAGAACTTTCAAATGGGCGACTTTGTAAAACTCTTCGGTCAAGTAAGGAAAAGTGTAGATGAGAATGGAAAGGAGCATACAAACGTCCGAATTCTCGATTCTAAGCTCCTAAAAGCAAGAGGTAGAGGAAAGGGTCAAGAGGAGAAGAAAGAATCGATTCTAGGGGCGATTAAGAAGCATAAAGAATCGGATAAGCGAAAGGATAATAAGAAAACTGAACAAAAACATGAAACAGAAAGGTAATTGTATGGCGGTGTGGTCTTTGGACTGCACCGTTTTTTTTATGCGAAAAAGTTCGCAAAATAAAACAAATATTTGGTATAATGGTATATATATTTGCATAAATGCCTATAAAGGTTGAAGCCTGGAGGAGAAAATGTACTGTTTAAGTTATAAAAAATTATTCGGTGAATTGGAATCCGAGCTTCCAGTTTGCAAGTTTAAGTTCTGATTTAGCTAATCGCTTGCAAAAGTAAATTCTGGCAAATCAAAATATCATGATTTTTATGGAAGTTAGTTTTGCAAAGTTCTTCAAAACTGGAATTTACTATTAGAAACAAGTTGTTTTATGCTTCATATGATGATATTCTTTTTTGAGATCTTAATCCTCTGAAAAAAGAGTCACGTTAAGCGGAGGTCGAATTTTATTTCTTTTTTCGCAAGATTAAATTCCACCCCTCATTCGGTTCAGTATTTCTTCCGAATGGCGCTACGTTTCTTATTTTTTCAGTAATAGAGGTGTAAGGTTAATCTCGTTAGCGGGAATGGATTTTATTCCTAACTTGTCAAGAATATCCCCGCCATTAATGAAGCTGAACAACTGGTGTGCCGACTGGTTATTCAGCTTTTTTCTGTTATATGAGTTGATATGACTCATCATAAGATTGATATCATCCTGAGTTAAGTTATCAAAAGAGGTTTTCTTCGGAAGCACACGACGAATCATCTCATGTGTAACTTCACAACTACCTTTTTGATCAGAACGCTGTGGATCACAATAAAAGATATGTGTTCTGCGACCATTGCCCTTATTAAATTCGATTGCCAGCGGGTTAGTAAATTCACTTCCTCTGTCGGTCAAAATCACCTGGAAGAGGCTAGTGAATACCTCATGTCCTAACTGTTCATACAACCAGTCAAATATTTCTGTAACTGACTTGGCAGTATTGTTATCACGGATAAAAGCAAGCATTAAACTACTATTTCTAAAGTATATGGTCAACAAGACTTTACCGCCTTTGCGACCTTCTACTGAATCCATTTCCACTACCGGAATATCAGGATTCGCAGCAAGATAAGCTTCAAAATCCTCGTAAGTGCGTCCTACATGACACTGTTTGTCTACTCTTACAGGCTTCTTATGTGAGCGGGTACGATAACGGACCTTTCTCGGAAGATCAACGTTATCTACAGATAAAAGCCCTGCATCAATGTAGTTATAAATAGTCTTTTCATCAAGCATGATATCATCTGCATTATTGACACATATCATGTGAATAGACTGGCCTAACTTAACAAGCGGTGAAACAATAGCATCTACACGCTTTAATTCTTCCGGTGTAATTGCTATTCCTTGACGACTTTCTGAGCGAGTAGTCTCATAATTCTTCTGAGCTGATTTGGCAGAATAAATATGCTTCTCCAGCTTACAGGATTGCCGTTGGATACAGCCGTTGCAAACGTATGGTGGTTTCTTTAGTTTGTTACAAACCAATACCTCAAACTGCTTGCAATGCTCGTAGCACTTTACACGAGGACATCTCTTGCAGCTTTTTGAATACTGTAGCTTGCACTTTGAACATGCTGTTCCGTATTCATCACAGGTACTTCGCTTGCTGCAGGGATTGAAGGAATTTTTACGTACAGTCTGACTATGGAGTCTGACTTCTTTTGAGATAGTAGAAGGGTCCTTGCCAAGTTCCCTACCTATCTCAGTAAATGAAGCTCGTTCTCTTAAGCGAACTTCTATTGTGGCTCTTTCATCAAGAACCAGATGTGCATTCTTAGCCATGGTATTCTCCTTGGATAACGCCATCCGGACTCTATTGCTGAGCCACAACTATAACTAGATATCAAGAGGTTTGCAACACTAACTTCTAGGATATATTTTGCAATACTAAGTTCCAGTTTTTGGGTGAATGGACTGGAATTTAATTTTCCAATTCACCTAAAAAATTATTCAAAAAGTTGATTGATTTAGATATGCAGCATAATGAGCTTATGAAAAAAGCTAACGTGAGTCGAAGTACTTTTTATAAATTAAAAAATGGAGATAACGTTAATACGGAAACCTTACTTAGAATATGTAATGCGTTACAATGTGATATCTCAGAAATAGTTGAATGTGTGGAGGAATCAGTATGAGCTTTCAAAAAGAAAAAAATGAGTTAAAAAATCTAGTGAAAGTGTATTCTGAAAACTTACCATATTATTTGGATACAAAAAATAACTTTAATGAACAAATGACCAGACAGCAATATATAGATGTTTTTTTAAAATTATTAGGTTGGGATATTTCGAACCCTAAAGGTCTTTCTTTTAGAGAAAGAGAAATTGTTGCCGAGGAGTATTCTGTGGCAAGTTCAAAAGATAGACCAGATTATACAATAAGAATGAATGGAATGAGCAAGTTCTTTGTTGAGGCGAAAAAAGTAAGTGTAGATATTAGTAAAGACCATGATTCCGCTATTCAGGCAAGAAGATATGGCTGGAATGCAGGCCATGATATTTCAATACTTACTAATTTTCAGTATTTAGCTATCTACGTAACCTATGAAATGCCAGTAAAGGGTGAAAAAGTAAGTAAGTATAGGTATAAATTATATCACTATACAGAATACGAGGAAAAATTTGAAGAAATATATAAATTAATTTCTAGAGAGAGTATTCTTAATGGAGACTTTGATAGATGGATTAGAAAAGTTAAGCCAGAAGAAGCAACGAAGCTATCGCTAGACAACGTTTTTCTTGAACAATTAAATGAATGGCGAGTATTAGTAGCAAATGATTTGCTTTCACAAGGTTACGATATTAACTCATATGGTGATCTAAATGAATCAATTCAAACATTCTTAAATCAATTGGTATTCTTAAGATTCGTTGAGGACAATAAATACGAGACGTCATATAAGTTAAAAGAAGAAATATTGAAACATGAAAATTATAAGGAATATTTTAAAGAACTTGATAAAAAATATAATTCAGAACTCTTTTTAGAGTCAAAAATAATTAATGATTTAAGTAATGTAGCACTAACTCAAATTGTAGATAACCTATACTTTCCTAATGTATCTTATGATTTTTCTGTTATAGAGTTAAGTATTTTAAGTAAGATATATGAAAATTTTTTGCAAGAAGAAATTGTTATTAGTAATGGAATTGCTGTGCTTGAAAAAACAAAAAGTGCAAAAATAAAATCTGTAAAATCAACCCCAGATGAACTAGTTGTTGCAATTGTTAAACAAGCCTTAGATCCATTAGTTAAGGATAAAAATATTAACGAAATACTGAATTTGAAGATTGCCGATATAGCAGTTGGTTCAGGAATTTTTTTAATCGAAGTTTATAACTACTTAGAACAACATTTGGTTGATCTTTATGCACGTAAACATAATGTATTTCCAGATGAAAAATTGGTCCCTTTTTCTGTAAAAAAACAACTAGTACAGAAAGTGTTATGGGGGTTTGATATTAATAATCAAGCAGTTCAATTAACTAGATTTTCTTTGTTATTGCGATTGTTATCCAATGAGAATAAGGAAAGAATAGAGGAAGTAATGCCAATTCTTCCTTCACTTCAAAATAATATAGTATGTGCAAACGGATTAATTACAAATGAAGATTTTGATGTAACTTGTGTTTCACGTGAAGAGTTATTTGAAATAATGCCTATGAATTCGAGAGAGGAAAAGAATTATAGATTTGATGCTGTGGTTGGGAATCCACCTTATTTGATGACGGAAGATATTAAAAACTCAACACCTGAAGTAGAAATCGATTCATATAAAAGAAAATTTAAAAGTGTATTTAAACAATATGATAAGTATTTTTTATTTATTGAAAGGTCACTTCAATTATTAAAAAATGATGGAGTTTCGGTTTTACTTGTACCTAATAAGTTTTTCACTAATAACGCAGGGGAAAAACTTAGAGAGCTCTTAATGGAAAATGGTTTTATAGATAAAATTTATGATTTCGGTGTAATGCAACTATTTAATGGTGTTATTAATTATGTATCTGTTCTAAAGTTAGTAAAGAATAAAAAGAATAGTTTCGAATATATTATAGTTTCAAACATAGGGGATGTTTACAAAAATAAACAAGGGTTAGTTTATCAAGTTGAAAATCTAGAAAAAGAATATTGGTTTCTTACTGGTGATGAAGAATTTAAAGAACAATACGATTATACTATGGAGAATTTTCCTTGTATTGAAGAAGAAATTGAGGCTACTAACGGGATACAGACTAGTAAAAATTCGGTTTATGTAATTAAAGAGAATGAAATACTTCGTGAAGATAATAATATTATTTTCTTTAAAAAAAATAATGTTCAATATGAAATTGAAAAGGGAATTTTACGAGAATATTATGCTCCACCTAAAGGTAAAGGGATAAAGAGATCCTATCAAAATATAAAAGCTACAGCTTATGTGGTATTTCCATATGTTAAGGGTGATTTAATTTCTGAAAATGAAATAAGAGTTAATTTCCCAAAAGCTTGGGAGTATTTAAATGCTTACAAAGAAGAATTGCTTCCAAAAAGCATGGGAGGAAAACGTGACGTTAAAGGAAGTAATGACGATGTTGAGTGGTATCAATTCGGAAGAACCCAGTGTTTAAAGGAAAATGATAGCGAAAAAATAATTGTAGGTGTTATGTCTAGTGAACCGAATTTTAATATTGATAGGAGCAACATGGCTTTTTCTTCTGGAGGAACAGCCGGATATATATCTATTACGTTGAAGGAAGGCTCAGTTTATAGCCTGGAATATATTCAAGCATGGCTAAGTCATGAGTTCACAGATAGAATTTTTCAAATAATTGGTAGTGATTTCGAAGGTGGCTTCTATACTCATGGAACAGGGCTATACAAATCAATTCCACTTTTACCAATAAACTTTGATGAAAATCATGAAAAAAGTATCCATGATGAAATAACTAGTTTGGTGAAGGAAATTACTCCTTTGAATAATGAAATCGAAGAAGAGACCGATCCAAAAAAAGAAAAATTATTAAAAATGGTAAAAAAGAATACGATTGATAAAATTAATAAAAAAATAGACGAATTATTTAAATTAAAGGTGAAAATCAAATGAATGACAAGTCAAAACAAACTACAGAAAAATTATATGGAGTGTTTTATACTCCATATGAAATAGTTGATTTTCTATCGAATTGGGCTACAGAAGATTTCCAAAGAATTGAAGTCTTAGAGCCTTCAGCAGGAGATGGAAGATTTGTTGAATATATTGTTAGTAAAAATAAGGACGCCAGTATAACAGCGGTTGAAATAGATTCTGTAGAATGTGAAAAAATTAGGAAAATAAATAATACTAAAGTAATAAATGATGATTTTTATAATTTCTATGAAAGTGTTAAAGATAAAGGAATTCAATATGATGTTGTTATCGGGAATCCACCTTATATTAGATATCAGTTTTTATCAGAAGAACAAAGAGATTATCAAAGTGATATTTTGAAACGTAATGGAATGAAGGCTAATAAGTTAATTAACTCGTGGGTAGCATTTACTGTTGCTGGTATAGAAATGTGCAAGTCTGGAGGTAAATTTGCTTTTGTTTTGCCAACAGACTTATTGCAAGTTTCGTATGCAAAAGAGCTTAGAAAATTTATTTTTAAGAAGTTAGAAACAGTAACAATCATTAGTTTTGATAGTATTGTTTTTGAAGGGATTCAGCAAGATGTAGTTCTTATTTTTGGTGTTAAAAGAAATTTAGAGGAAAAAGGAAATTTGATTCGCAACATACACTTGAAAGATATGTCCCAACTAACCAAAGACATTTCTTTAATCCCTTTTGAAAATTATGAGTTTGATTATAGTGATAAATGGAGAAAATTTTTATTAAATAAAGATTTTTTGGAGTTTTATGAGGGAAGTTTCCTACATAATACTAATTCAATAAATGATTTTGCCAATATAGAAGTTGGCATAACTACAGGTAATAATAAAGTTTTTGTAGTTGATGAACTAACAATAAATAATTACAAGTTAGACGAATACAAAGTTCCATTGATTGGAAGAAGTCTAGATGCTACAGGTTTGTTTTATACAAAAGATGATATAGAAAATAATAGCCGTAAAGGGCGAAAAGTCTGGTTATTAGATTTTAACAATAAGGAACTAAAGGAAGGAGCTCATCAATATATAAGGGATGTTGTAAATAGAAATGAACATCAAGGCTATAAGTTAGGTTTGAGACATAAGTGGTTTGAAATTCCTTCAATATGGATCCCAGAAGCTTTCTTACTTAGAAGAATGGGAAAATTTCCTAAGATTGTAAAAAATGCAGTAGAGGCTACAAGTACAGATACCTTTCATAGGGTAAAGTTCAAAAATAATGTAGATTTTAACAAGTTTCTAGTCTTATTCTATTCATCTGCTTGCTTATTAACATTTGAATTAGAAGGAAGAGTTTTTGGTGGCGGAGCTTTAGAAATTTTGCCTGGTGATTTGAAAAATATTAGATTACCTGTACTTGCAGACGATGGCGGAATAAATTTTGAAAAAGTATCTCAAGAATTAGATATAAAATTAAGACAAAAAGAAGATATTTCAGAGTTAGTAAAATGGGTAGATGAATTAATTCAACCTTATTCTAAATTTAACTCGACAGAGTTTAAACAAATTTATAATACTTGGGAAAACTTGAGAAAAAAAAGAACAGAATAATCTGTTGAAAACTGACAGTTGGGCTAGAAAGGAGGAGAGATTATGAGCTATTCAGACTTCTATATGAGTTTACCATTAGATTTATCTGGGAGTAGGACTAAAAATAGATTTAGGGTTGAATTATTGTGGGGGATTAGCAAACTAATTGATGCACATAAAATGTACGAAGACTTTACAGTTGTTTTTGATTTTAAATGTGACATTGAGCTACATTACCAAAATGGGCTTGATTTCTATCAAATAAAAACTAAAAACAAAGGGAATTATAGCCATAAAACTCTTACCTCTTGCCTAAAAACTTCTAATTCAGTTTTAGGAAAGCTATATGCCTTATATAGCCCAGATCAGAAAATTAAACTAGCTATAGTTTGCAATAAACCTTTAAAAATAGGCAAAGAAGAGGATATTAGACCAGAAATTTGTATTGGTGAACTAAAAACTGAGATTGTAGATGATATTGTAGAAAAACTTAAAGAAGAACTATCTTTAACTGAAGTGAACTTGGAAAATACTTTCTATATTTGTGATGGAATGGATTTGCTTAATCCTCAGCATGCTATTTTAGGGAAGTTAGTGGAATCTTTTCAAGAAATAAAAAATGAAGAACCTAACAACCCAAATGCTTTATACAGACTAGTATCAGAAACAGCTCAGAAAAAGGCTTCATATGAGATGGAAATAACTGATTATAGAGATGTTTTAAGTAAGAAGGGGATTTCAAAGAGTGATTTTGATAAAATGTTAGAATCACATAGAAAAAAATCTGTTACTGGTATAGAACAGACTAAGGATTTTATAAAAACTTTATTACCAAAAGAGCGACGAATATATAATAAAGCACTTACAGATTTATTGGAGAACGATCATAGTCATGATTTGAATATATTAAAAGTTTCAATATTTCAATTTATTGAGAGCAATGAGGATGAGTTAACTAATGAGACTATTCTTATTAATGTATTAAGCCCAGTTTTTGATGAAGAATTTCCTGTAGAATATTCAAGGGAAATGAAAAATGTATTCTATCTTAGACTGTTTTATATATATGTAGAGGGAGGTGAGGTTTAATGAATGTTATTTTCGAAAAAATATATATATTTGACATACTTTCAAAGCAAGCTTTTACCACAAAATTTGAAGAAGGGTTAAATGTTGTAACATCTAGTAGTATTGATGGTACAGATAGAGGTAAATCGGTTTTGTTGCGTAGTTTATACCATGTCTTAGGAGCCGATGCGTACTTTGATAAGAAATGGAAAAATGAGGACAAAGTTTACCTTTTAGAATTTCGGATAGATTCAAAAAAATACTTTATTTATAGGCACAAAAGGGTATTTAAAATATTTGATAGTTTGTTAAATATTATTTTTCAAACTTCCTCACGAAATGAACTCTCAGAGTTTTTAAGTAGCCTCTGGTCTTTTGTGCTTTTCTTACCAAATAAAAAAACAGAGAAGCTAGAAATCGCTCCTCCTGCATACACATATGTTATGAATTTTATTGATCAAGACAAGTATGATGGAACAAATTTTAATTCTTTTAAAAACCTTACACAGTATTCTAATTTTAAGCCATATGTTATTTACTCTCAGCTTGGCATTTATGATAGACAATATTTTGAAAGAGTAAATCAGAAACAAAACATACAAGACAAAATAAAAGAATCTGAATTAAAGTACGAAAAATCCAATGAAATGAAGGAGAAAACATCACTATTATTAGGTAATGTGATAGTTCCAGAAAATATTAAAGAGCTAGAAAAAGAATTAAGTATTAGATCTAAAGAGTATAATGAACTGCTTAAGTCTATGAATGAGTTAAGATTCGGATTGACGAATCTTCGCAACGAGAAGTTCGAGTTAGAGGTTGCCCTTAATCAAATCAAGAAATTTAAAAACAATAAAGAAAAAGAAATTAGAAGTATATTGAAGCAGGATATTTGTCCTGAATGTCATTCTGTTATAAGTGACACTACGGATTTAAGGAGTAAAAGATATAACTCTATAGAAGATTCTATGCATATAGGTGATAGTATCTATGAGGATTTAGAAAAAGTTAAGCATAAAATAAAATCAGCTGAATCTTCTTATATCGGACTTTCAGAGCGAATGGAATCGTATAAAAAAAATATAAATATTACGAAAAATGAAATTGATAATTACGCAAGTTATATAGGTTTGAACAATCTCTATAAAAGTTTAAATGATGATATGTTCTCAGAATATCAAATTCAAACAGAATTAAATGACAGACTGGAAATAATTGAGGAGAAATTAAAAAAAGTTGCAGAAGATAAGGCAAATCTAAATAAAAAGTACTATGAGATGATTGACAAATTAGTTCTTAAATTTGGTTTGAATGAACTTGAGGAGAGTCAGTATAAGTCTGTGATTAGAGTATTTTGTTCTAGTGGAAGTAATAAGCCTATTTCAACGGTAATTTGGTATTTCACACTAAATAATTTAAAAAAATATTATGACAGAGATTCTTTATCGTTGCCTATGGTATTAGATAGTCCTAAGAATGCAGAGATGGATTACGATAAGGAACAAGCTTTAATAGAATACATTCTTGAAGAGGCACCGAATTATAGCCAATTAATATTTTCATCAATAGGCTTTAATCCAAAAGATTTTAGATACGATGGGAATATTAAAATTATAGAATTAAATAATTCTAAATATCAGTTGTTAGACGAAAAAACCTATTGTGAAAATGAAGAATTATTAGAGCTAGTAATTAATTTACAACTAATTTAAGGATAAGGAAGTGGGAACTTTATCGCTCCACTTCCTTATTCATATAATTCTCATAATTCTTCTTATACTGAACTAACTCACAAAATAAATTATTAGAATTAGAATACTCTTGCATAAGGTTATTCTTTTTTTCTTGCAATTGATCAAGTTCTTCAAGAATATCCTTTGATTTTGGCACGGTCTGATAGCTGGCCATGATTGATTTAGAGGCAACTGTATAAAGCTTTAATTCAGCAGAATACTCCTTGGAAAACTTCTCATCGTCAGGATTAGCCTTGTGATATTTGTAATGCTCTCGGTACTGCCTAATGGTTTCAACTTGCTCCATAGTTTCAGAAAGCTTATCCATTTTAGACTCAATAATCTTAATTTTATCTAGAATAGTCTGCCTTTCTTCGGCGCTTTTTTGAATTTGAAATTCCAATTCTTGCTTAGAATTAATACCAAGTTCACGAATAGCAATAACAGAATCGGCCATCGTTTTAAGATTGTGTTTTTTAGCCCAAAACTCATATCCCTTACTTGATTTAGCTTTTGCATTGTTCTTAATATCAATAACTTTGCCAACTCTTTGTTTAACCCGAGAGTGGTTAACTTGTATGTTTTCAGATAGCCTTTCTTTTAATCTCTCTTCGGTATAGTCGTCACCTATAGTCTTAGCTCTAGTAAATCTTTGCTTGTCTTTATGTCTGAAAGCTATGTATTTACCGTGCTTAACTTCATAGCCTAGCTCGTCCATTCTTCTTAGAAAATCTTCCCAATCTTTTGCCTGTTTTAGCATTCTATCAATGTCAAATTGTAGCTTTGATTTCCAAGATGTCCCTCTCTTTGCATGTTGATATTCATACCAAGATTTACCCTTAGTTTTGTACTTCCTTTTATAACTCTCGTAGTAAGGGTCAATGACAGAAAGCTTATTTTTCTTACATAATTCATCACTTCGGCTTCTAATTTGATGAT
>CAZGUI010000076.1:0-11761 GCA_964528875.1 uncultured Bacteroides sp.
AGGTGACAATCTGTTGTCACACAGATGTGGTATAACAGAATGGGGAGAAAAATTAGGATTAAAAAGGAAAAGACAGGATGTTTGTCAAATATTTGAATTAAGGGAAAAGGGGTGATGAGAAGGATTTAAGGATTAAGGGAAAAGGAGGATGGGAGGATGCGGTTTACCGTAGAACTAGAAATGCAAAAACCTCAGCTACCAAAAGATAAGAATAGGATATTTATTTCTTTCTTAAAAAACATTTTTGAAAGCTATGATAAGGATGAATATGCAAGATTATATGGGATTAACGAAAACAAACAAAAGGATTACACATTCAGCGTTTATCTGCCTGGTGCTAAATTTGAAAGGGAAGTAATATATCTATCATCTAATATCATTAGATTTAATTTTTCATCTTACGAATATGCTTCAGGAATTATGTTCTACAATTCGATTCTAAAGGCGAAAAATGAGGAGTTTATGCTTCCTAATGATAATGAATTGACTGTGCAAAATATCAGTCTGGTAAAAGAAAGTCTAATTAGGGAGAGTAAAGCTGTTTTTACGACTATGTCACCTATTGTGATAAGAGATCATAATAGGACAACTAATAAAGATTGGTTTTTTTCATTTAACGACCCCGACTATATGGAAATATTAAAAATCAATTTATCCAATCAAGCAAACGAGGTATTCGGCTTTATCAAAGAAGATATAGAAGAGTTAGAAATAAACATATTAAAAAACCGGGATGTAAAAGTGAAGAATTATGGCATTGAAGTATTAGCAAACTTAGCTACATTGGAGTTAATAGGCAAGCCCTATTTACTAGATTATTTCTATAAGGCAGGCTTGGGGAGCAAAACTTCTAGCGGATTTGGCATGTTGAGGCTAGTTTAAGGGGGTGAAAATGATAACTAAGATTAGATTAGAATTATCGGATTGGCTTTATAATGCGGGTGTAATTGGAGTGGTTAATATTTTAGAAGCTGCTGACCACGATTACACCTTAGGTAAAAACTATGTAGAATTTGATTCCTCAGTATTAGATAGTTTTGCTGAAGATTATTTTAATTATTTTTTTAAAAAGTATATTTACTTTACATCTTGGTGGAGAATTGTAGATTTTGAAGATCAGGCTAGGGATCTTATTAATAATATTAAAAGTATTGATGAAGATAAATTAGATGTAATAAACAAATATATAGAAAATACGAAAACATACTTAACAAGTGCTAGTTATAGAGCTGCCTATGAAATAGTAAATGATAAAAACGATTTATTAGCAATGCAAAGGAATTTAAAAAGAATAACTATAACGAAAAATCTGTCCATTTTAGATAAATATGACGAAATTCAAATCCATTTAAATACGATATTATCCATAATAGACTATCTTAAAACGGAAGAAATCAAAAAGATGATTTTAGCAAAAAATATTATTTATACTATTATTAATAATTTCTGGCAGGATGTCAGCTTTTTGAATAGCCAAAGAAGTAAGTATAATCCATTTCTAGAATATAAAAATCATTTCTTAAAGGATATTTTTCCTTATGTTAGTTCTGATATTGCTAGTTATAATTATTCTTGTTTTACTTGTTCAAATAAAATTAAAAACAAATCAAGACCTAATTCATACAACTTGACTTGGATATCAGCAACAGGGGTTGATACAGCTAGAAAAACGAATCATTTTTGGAACTATAATAATGATGTACACATCTGCCCAATATGTAATCTGGTGTATTCGTGTATTCCCGCAGGATTCAATGTTATTTACGGCAAAGGCATTTTCATTAATGAAAATGCAGATATTAAAAGGCTTAAAAGCATTAATCAGGCAGCTCTAACTAGAACTACTAGTATAGAGGAATTAGAGCAAGAAAGATATTATTCCATTATAGAATACTTAGAGCAAGCTTCGACAGACATAGCTGAACTAGAACTAGATAATATTCAGATAGTAAAGCTAGATACTGCTAATAATATGCGTCCATATACATTTAATATCCTATCAAGGGACTTAATTAAAATAATTTGGCTAAACAGAAAAAGATTAGATAAGCTAGTGAATCAAAATATTAAAACAGGGGAAAAAAGCTATATCAACCTTCATCCTGAAGTTATGCGAAGGTTATATAATAACCAGAATTTATTTGATTTACTCCATAAAATCGGGGTCTTAATAGTAGCTAACGGTGTTCAAAGGCATTACCAAATGGAATTAATAATTAAAATTAATAATATTTTTTTAGGAGGAATTATGAAAAGCAAAAGTTTAACTGACAAACAAATAGGGTTTATAAAGGTCATAGGGACCCAGTTGCAAGAAGAATATAAAAAATTAAATGCTGAAAACAAGATACCCAGCATAAGTCATAAACTATTAAACAGCTTGAAAACTAAGAATATATCAAGGTTTATGGATACTATTTTAAATACTTACATGTATGCAGGAAAACCTGTGCCGAGTATATTTTTAGAAGGTCTCAAAGATGAAGATGTCTTTCAGACTATAGGCTATGCGTTTTTATTAGGCTTACAAGGTGAGCAATTTACAAATAAGGTGGAGGGATAATAGAATGAAAAACAAAAATGGATTAACCATAAGTATTATATTTGAAGCTGCAAGTGCTAATTATGGAGAAGGACTAGGCAATGTAACTGCCCTAAAAAAACTTACCAGGGGGGACGGGGAGGCTTATACTTATATTTCCAGACAGGCAATAAGATATAATATAGTGCAGCAAATGGGGGTTGATAATACAATGCTGGCCTTAGATGGTAGTGTAATTCAATTTGCCCCTGAAGCTACTATTGAAGATTATGCGGAAATTGACTTATTCGGTTATATGAAAACACTAAAAGGTGAACAAAGCAAAACTCGTTCAGCAGTAGTACGGCTTAGCAATGCAGTTTCCTTAGAAAGTTATACGGCTGATATAGATTTTCTTACTAATAAAGGTTTACTAGATCGTTACAACATAGACAATAAGCAAAATGATCCTAGAAAAGGTGGCAATATTGCCCAAAGTGAAATTCACAAATCATTTTACGCTTATACGATAACTATAGACTTAGACCAGATTGGTATTGATAAGAACGATGGTATTGAAATTTCTAATGTGAAGAAGTCTGAACGAGTCTGTCTATTATTAGGTACGGTAAAGCTACTATATAGAGATATTAAGGGTAGAAGAGAAGATTTAAAACCCGTATTTGCTATAGGGGGCTTATATGAATATAAAAACCCCTTTTTTGAAAACAAACTAAAAATGACTAATAAATGCATACATTTAGATACCATCGAAGATATCTTAAATCTAGATGAAAGAATCAAAGAAAACACCAAGGTAGGCCTGATAAGCGGCATTTTTGATAATGATGACGAGATAAAAGAAACATTGAAAGCAGTTGATATGGGAACATTTTTTAACAAATTGATTGATGGCGTTAAAGAATATTATAAAGACTAGAAGGTGTTATAAATGAAAGTATTAAGGATGCGCTTATACCAAAACCTGGTTAATTACAAAAAGCCAACTAGCTTTCAGTTAAAAGAATCATATCCACTGCCACCCTATTCAACGATTATAGGTATGATTCACAAGGCTTGCGGTTTTGAAAACTATCACCCCATGCTAGTTAGTATTCAAGGGAAGTATGTTTCTAAGGTGAATGATTTATGGACTAGATATGAAGGCTATTCAAAATATGATGGGGGGAAAGATGGGGGGAGAGCAAGGCACCAACTTGCCATTCCTGTTCAAATAACGAATCAGCAAGGGGAGCAGGAAATAATAATGCAAGGAATGTCCAGGGGTGTATCGACTGCAGAACTATTAGTTGATATGGAATTAATAATTCATATATATCTAGAACAAGAAGGGATGCTAGAACAAGTATATGATGCTATTAAATTCCCAAAAGAATACCTTTCCCTAGGTCGCAGGGAAGATATAGTGAGAATAGATGAAGTAAGTAGAGTTGAAGCAAGAGAAGTCAAATTAGAGGAAGATATAGCACTAGAACATGATGCCTTTATTCCTTCAGGTATGTTCAAACAGGGGGAGAAAACTATAGGCCTAAAAGGCACCTTGTATAAGGTGAATAAGGATTATGCATTACAAGAGTTAGGCAAAAATAATATTGTGAGAAATTGGAACAAGGTCGAGGTGGTACATGCTACTGCTGGTAGAAGTATATTCTTTAAAGAAACCAACTTACTAATAGATCAGGACGACATTCCGATTTTCTTAGCTTAAAGCATTAAAGAAAGTAGGTGAGAGTTATCCAAAATAATTTTTTAGCCAAATCAAAGCCTAGAGAAACTATTCAAGAACACACCTTAAGACTGTTAGAAAACTTTAATGTATTGCAAAACATATATCCAGATATTAAAAATCTTAATTGGGGAGTTCTAAGATTAGCTTGCATATACCATGACCTAGGAAAAATGAATACGAAATTTCAAAACAAATTAGGTGCTAAGCTAAAAGATGACCATCCTAGGTTAGAAGAAGTATATCACAATTTTCTAAGTCCAGCCTTTCTCCCTGAAAAACAACTTAAAAAGATGTATTCAGAGCAAGATGTAAAAATACTCTATCAAGCTGTATATTACCATCATTATCGTCCTGGACCAGAATTGAGGGAATTACAAGCCATAATAAAAGAAGATTTAAGCAAGTATTTTGCTGAATTTGAATTTGACTTACTTGATAAGTCAGAAGGCTTATGCTCTTCGTTCTGTGAGCAAGTAAGAAAGAGAATTACTTGGGAGGATGAGAAAGAGTCGATTCATAAGTTTGTTATTACTAAAGGATTACTTAATAAAATAGACTATGCTGCAAGTGCCCACATACCAGTAGAAATAAAGAACGAATCCTTAGCAGATAATTTACAAGAACTATTTGATAAGAAATTTGTTTTAAATGAAATGCAAAAATATATGCTAGAAAGTCAAAATGAAAACAATATAATTGTCGCTTCTACAGGATTAGGTAAAACGGAAGCCGCACTTTTATGGTTAGGAGACGAAAAGGGCTTTTTTACACTTCCACTAAGAGTATCTATAAATGCTATTTATGATCGCATAAAATATGGGCTAGAATTCGATGATGTAGGTTTATTACATTCCAACAGTTATTCAGAATATCTAGCAAGAGCAATGGAAAGAAACATAGAGATGGAAGAAGATTACTACACTCGAACTAGGCAATTTTCTATGCCCCTCACCATTTGTACCCTAGATCAACTAATTGATTTTGTTTTCAAATATGATGGCTATGAAGTAAAATTAGCTACCTTAGCGTATTCCAAGCTAATTATTGATGAAATACAGATGTATTCCCCTGAAATGGTGGCCTATCTTATAGCCGCATTAAAATATATTACCGAACTAGGTGGTAAGTTTTCTATTTTGACGGCTACGCTTCCTGGCGTTTTTATTGATTTATTAAGTGAACATGATATTCCATATTCTGAACCAAAAATTTTTTTAACCAAGACAGCTAGACATAAAGTTAAAGTTCTAGAAAGACCCCTAGACATAGAAGATATTGTATATAAAGCTGAAAATAAAAAGGTTTTAATTATAGTAAATACGGTAAAAAAGGCCCAAGAAATATATCAAGAACTAATAAATGACAAAAGATTGCAGGATATTAAGATTAAACTATTACATTCTAGATTTATAAAAAAGGACAGAAGGGATAAGGAAGAACAAATTATTAAGATGGGCCAGGCAGATAGTCCTGAATCTGGTATATGGATAAGCACTCAAATAGTAGAGGCTAGTCTGGACATAGATTTTGATATATTGTTTACCGAATTATCAGATCTATCTGGGCTATTTCAAAGGATGGGGAGGGTTTTTAGAAAACGGGAACTAAGTGAAAGTGATGTAGAAGCTAATATATATGTATATGTTGGTAATGAAAAACAGTTGCCTTCAGGTATCTTCAGGTCAGCTAAGTTAAGATATGTAGATTACGATATATTTTCCTACTCAAGAGAAGAAATACAAAAATATGAAGGGGTGGTATTAAAGGAAGAGGATAAGATTAATATGATTAATAATGTTTATTCTACTGAAAAACTAAAGGATACTGCTTACTTAAAGACAATTAAGAAATCTATAAAATATGTGTTAGGTATTATTGATTATCATTTAGAACAAGATGACATTAAGCTAAGGGATATAGCAACTGTTACTATCATACCACTTCCTTCTTATGAAAAAAATAAGGAAAGACTTAACATATTAATAACAAAATACAATGACATTAACTTGAAACTGGATAGAATTGATAGGGAAAAAATAAAAAATGAGATATTAGAATATGCGGTTGACTTACCAACATATATGGCAAAAGGCAAAACAATAGAAACTATTTACTTAGGGAAATATCATAAAATATTCATAGGGGATTTTGATTATGACTACAATTTAGGAATAATGTCGAGGAATAATGCAACTTCTGAAGATAATTTTTTCTAATTGGAAGTGATTAATATGGTAAAAGTAACTGGTGTAATTTTCTATTATTATTATGTCTGTGAAAGAAAAATGTGGTTTTTTTCAAGGGATATTGCTTTAGAAGAAGGGCATGAAAATGTCGAAATAGGTAAAATAATTGACGATACTACTTATAAAAGGACCAAAAAACATATTCAGATTGATGAAACAATAAATATCGACTTTCTAAAGGATTGGGAAATAATACATGAAATAAAGAAATCAGCAAGTATCGAAGAAGCTAGTATAATGCAAGTGAAATATTACTTATATTATTTAAATAACAAAGGTATTGCAGTATCTAAAGGCATACTAGATTATCCTCTTTTAAGACAGCGTAAAGAAGTGCTGCTTGAGGGAAAAGATATAGAAGTAATTAAGAAAACTATAAGTGAAATAGAAAAAATCATAAAAGCCCCGCTCCCACCTCCAAAAATATCAAGAAAGATTTGCAAAAAATGTGCTTATTATGAAATGTGTTTTATTTAAAGGGGGTGGAAAAGGATTATGAAGAATTTCTATATTTTCAGAAATGGGGAATTAAAGCGAAGTGATAATGATGTTATAATAATATCCGACAATGGAGAAAAGAAAAACTTAAAATCCGAGGTAGTTGAAGAAATTTATCTGTTTGGGGAAATCTCTACGAATACCAAACTACTTAATTATTTATCGCAAAAAAAAATTATTTTGCATGTATTTAATTATTATGGTTTTTATTCTGGCACATATTATCCAAAAGAAAGTAAAGTATCAGGATTTTTATTAGTGCAGCAGGTCAATCATTATACAGATTATAATCTAAGAATGGTAATAGCCAAGGAGATAGTTGAAGCCTCAGCCGCTAATATATACAGAAACCTTAGATACTACAATTCAAGGGGAAAAGAAGTTAAACAAGAAATGCAGGATATATTAAACTATAGTTCTAAAATAAAAACATCTCAAACAATTAATGAATTGATGGGTTTGGAAGGTAATATCAATAAAAGATATCTTAGCTGCTGGAGTGAGATAATAAACCAAGATATTAATTATACTAAGCGAGTTAGGCGTCCGCCAGATAATATGATTAACTCATTGATTTCCTTTGCGAATTCTTTAGTTTACACGACCGTGCTAAGTGAAATATATAAAACGCAATTAAATCCTACAGTAAGTTATTTACATGAGCCTGGTACAAGAAGGTTTTCACTTTGTCTTGATTTAGCAGAAATATTTAAACCATTAATAGGAGATAGAATGATTTTTTCCCTGTTAAATAAAAACCAAATAACAGAGGAAAGTTTTGAAAAAGGTTCAAATTGTGTATATCTAAAAGAAAATGCTCGGAAAATAATTTTACAAGAATTCGACAATAGATTAAAGGTTACAATTAAGCACAAAGATCTAGACAGGCAGGTATCTTATAGGACTTTGATAAAACTGGAAGCCTATAAGCTGATAAAACATATTATAGGTGAACAAAAATATGAAGGCTTTACCATATGGTGGTGATTAAATGTATGTTATCCTTATGTATGATGTGACTTCTGATAAAGAAGGAGCAAAGGTTCAAAGAAATATTTTCAAAATATGCAAAAGATACTTGACCCACATACAGAAATCTGTCTTTGAAGGGGAGTTATCTTCTGTTCAACTATTAAGGCTAGAAAAAGAATTAGGAAAATATATTCGTAAAGACAAGGATTCAGTTATAATATTCAAAAGCAGGAATGAAAGATGGTTGGAAAAAGAGTTTTGGGGATTAGTTGACGATAAATGTTCTAATTTCTTTTAAATCTGTCGAACCTCAATAGGGTTAAAACACTAAGAGAACGACAAATGCTTAAATAATGGGGTGTTCAAGATTAATGCTAACAATATTAATCCAACAAAAATATACGTTAATGAAAAAACATTATATCGACAATTAAAGTATCCAAACTAACGGTTAAATGAAGAAGCAAAAAGCAACGGGTTTTAATAGAACCATACTGGAATGTAAATATCAGAAGATATGGTTAGAATTTTAGTAATTTTAGAGTTTTAATAGAACCATACTGGAATGTAAATCGAGTGGGATGTTATGTAATGCTTTTGACTTAGTTGTTTTAATAGAACCATACTGGAATGTAAATTTTTCTTTTACACGATCTCTTAATCTTTTCTCAACTTGTTTTAATAGAACCATACTGGAATGTAAATATGAGCTTTGGTGTAAGAGTAACCCCCAGACTTTCGTTTTAATAGAACCATACTGGAATGTAAATTTTCTATCAAACAAATGGCTATTTTTACTTTTGTAGTTTTAATAGAACCATACTGGAATGTAAATCTCTCTGCGTACTTTTTCAAAGTATTAACCATTTCTGTTTTAATAGAACCATACTGGAATGTAAATGTTTCAAACTCATGTCTATTACCGCTATCTGCTATTGTTTTAATAGAACCATACTGGAATGTAAATCTCTCCCTATCATGCATAGAGTTGTGACATTCGTTACGTTTTAATAGAACCATACTGGAATGTAAATCTAGTGTTTGTTGAAATAGCAGTTGTTAATTCAGGAAAGTTTTAATAGAACCATACTGGAATGTAAATCAGAATATACTATATGTGGTATGTTTTTTAAACATGTTTTAATAGAACCATACTGGAATGTAAATCAATAAGATAAGTTTTGCTTTAATTTTTCCTGTTTGTTTTAATAGAACCATACTGGAATGTAAATTCAAATAAAATACCCTGTTCATCAACATCAGGCTTGGGTTTTAATAGAACCATACTGGAATGTAAATACAGGTATAAAAGCATACATGCGGAATGATGAAATGTGTTTTAATAGAACCATACTGGAATGTAAATTTTAAAATAATATCTTCAAGCACATTAAAATAATATGGTTTTAATAGAACCATACTGGAATGTAAATAGGGCAATTTTTAACAGTGATAAATCATCAGGTGCGTTTTAATAGAACCATACTGGAATGTAAATGTGCTTTTAAATAATTCAGTTATGAACTGTATTTGGTTTTAATAGAACCATACTGGAATGTAAATTGCTTATATTGTTGATAGCTATCAGATTTATCCCACGTTTTAATAGAACCATACTGGAATGTAAATTATGGAGGATTACCTATGATACATCTCCCACTCTGTTTTAATAGAACCATACTGGAATGTAAATGTCTTTTGTTGACATTCTTTGTTTTATTAATTCAAGAGTTTTAATAGAACCATACTGGAATGTAAATCTAATTAGTGCATACATACCTTCACCTGCTGATGTGTTTTAATAGAACCATACTGGAATGTAAATCACTAGATAACCTTCTATCTTCACCCGTGACACGCACGTTTTAATAGAACCATACTGGAATGTAAATTTAAATACAGATATAGATCAAGACGATAAAATTCAAGTTTTAATAGAACCATACTGGAATGTAAATTTATATGCAAAGTTCAATAGATTAGGTTGCTGGTGGTTTTAATAGAACCATACTGGAATGTAAATACGGCAGGTTAGTATGAACACTTAGTTAAATATTAAGTTTTAATAGAACCATACTGGAATGTAAATAAAACATCCCTTTAACCCCCATAAATACCCCACTCGTTTTAATAGAACCATACTGGAATGTAAATATGGTAGTTGGTTTAGAGAAAGACAAAGCGACTGGGTTTTAATAGAACCATACTGGAATGTAAATGTCATGCACTCGGTGAAAGACAAAAACATGATTATGTTTTAATAGAACCATACTGGAATGTAAATTGATTATCGGGGAGAAAAAGGAGGAGTAATAATGATTGTTTTAATAGAACCATACTGGAATGTAAATTTTTTTTATCCAACTTCTTATCCTCCTTTGCTGAAGTTTTAATAGAACCATACTGGAATGTAAATGGAAGATTATACCCTTCTTTTACTGCTTTAAGCTCCTGTTTTAATAGAACCATACTGGAATGTAAATGTTTCAGCGGTTACGGTCTCCAGGGATTTTGGATTGAGTTTTAATAGAACCATACTGGAATGTAAATCTATTTCACCCTGTTCATCTAAAGCTATTAAATGATTGTTTTAATAGAACCATACTGGAATGTAAATCTGTTAGGGTATTTAATGCACCCCTAGCAGTTTCGAGTTTTAATAGAACCATACTGGAATGTAAATAATAAAACCTACTTACAAACTATCCACCCTGCTGCGGTTTTAATAGAACCATACTGGAATGTAAATAGGTTTATAACTTCTCATGTTCTACCTCCTAATTTTCAGTTTTAATAGAACCATACTGGAATGTAAATAGCATACAGTATGCTGGCTTTGGAAGAAGCAGGGTAGTTTTAATAGAACCATACTGGAATGTAAATGGGATTAAACTAGAAGGTTTTGCAATAACAGAAAATGTTTTAATAGAACCATACTGGAATGTAAATAAACAAATTAGGTTCTTAGAAAGTAGAGGGTTTAAGTTTTAATAGAACCATACTGGAATGTAAATTGGGTTTGGAAGGCAATAGCTGGCAAGGGGCAGGAGTTTTAATAGAACCATACTGGAATGTAAATTGAAATGGCCACAGGCTATATGCCGGACAGGATGGAGTTTTAATAGAACCATACTGGAATGTAAATCAGGAACTCGAGGTAGAGGAAACTAGGACCCCTAAGGGTTTTAATAGAACCATACTGGAATGTAAATTTAGCCTTATCGCTCCAAGGGAGTTTACTTCCTACGGGTTTTAATAGAACCATACTGGAATGTAAATTATATGGTGTCGAAGTAATTACTATATGTCCTGTTGTTTTAATAGAACCATACTGGAATGTAAATGGGGAGATAACAGAGGTATTAACTAAAGCAGACGAGAGTTTTAATAGAACCATACTGGAATGTAAATAGGTGAATGTACAAAAAAGTGGCAAAGCTTTCAAGGGTTTTAATAGAACCATACTGGAATGTAAATGGCAGCAGACAAACTGAACCAAACTACTGGTCTGGGTTTTAATAGAACCATACTGGAATGTAAATTGGCCAGGCTGACAAAGGAATGCCTAAGTCAATTTTTGTTTTAATAGAACCATACTGGAATGTAAATACTAAAACAAGAAGAAAATAAAGCAGTATGTGCAGGTTTTAATAGAACCATACTGGAATGTAAATATTCTCTAACAACAGCTTTAAATTCGACAAATTCTGCGTTTTAATATGAGTATTGCCTCCAAAACAGACCACCTATGCATACATTTAGGCCACCCAGTGC
>CAZGUI010000077.1:0-11540 GCA_964528875.1 uncultured Bacteroides sp.
TAGTAGCAAGCACAGTCAATGAGTACCCATTGACGAAAAATTGATGAAGCAGACCCCAAACGGACTGCTTCTTTTTTTATCAATTTTAACTTGTTAGGGAGAACCCTAAGACCCCCGAAAATCATAAAATTAGGAGGATAAATTATGGAAAATAGAAGTCGAAAAAATCAATTAAAAATATATCTTAACGATGAAGAACTGAAACTTTTTAAGAAGAAAATGAAAATGTCTAGTAGTAAAACCATGGCTCATTTTATTAGAAAAACAGTCCTAGAAAAAGAAATATATGTAGTGGATTTAGAACCATTTAGAGATCTTCAATGGCTAATTTCTAATGCAACAAATAATATTAATCAGGTTGCTAAACATGTAAATCAAACTGGAGTTGTTTATAAAACTGATATAGAAACCATCAAAAAAGAAGTTGATAGAATTTCAAAAGAAGTTTGGCAAATTCATTCACTACTTTTAAATAGAACAACAGATGGAGATGATTAATAATGGCAATTACAAAAATTCATCCAATAAAATCAACAGCGAATTTAGCTATAGATTACATTACAAAGGATGACAAAACAGAGGGAAAAATATTGGTCTCATCTTATAAATGCAATCCAGCTACAGCTCATACTTCATTTTTAAGGACAAGAGAAGACTTTCAAACCAGAGGGGAGGTTTTAGCAAGACACCTGATTCAATCCTTTTTTCCTGGTGAAACTAACGCAGAAACTGCTCATCAAATTGGCCAAGAGCTTTGCGAGAAACACCTTAAAAACGAGTATGAATATGTCATTGCTACTCATGTTGATCGTGGCCATATCCATAACCATATCATCTTTAATAACGTCAATATGGTGACAGGTAAGTGCTATCAATCTAATAAAAGAAGTTATCATCAAATTAGAAATCGAAGTGATGAGTTATGCCGAGAATATAAGCTATCAGTGATTGATCCTTACTATGAAAGCTATAAGAGAAAGTATAAGACTAGAGGAAAGTCTTGGTTTGAATATCAACAAGCTAAGCGAGGAATATCTTGGAAGTCAAGGCTTCAATTTGACATTGACCGCACTCTAAAACAAGCCAAAGATTGGGATGATTTTCTTAAAAGAATGGAAAAGCTTGGCTATGAAATTAAGCATGGAAAGTACATTGCCTTTAGGTATAAGGACAAGCAGAGATTTACTCGAGCTAAGACTATTGGTGAGGATTATACGGAAGATAGACTTAAGGAAAGACTGGATGAAAATCTTCAATTTGACCATTCAAGAGTTAAACAAAGAGTTGGTAAAGTTATCGATATTAAAAATAACGAGAAGATAAAATCTAGCAAAGGATATGAGTTTTGGGCTAAGAAACACAAGCTCAAAACTATGGCTGATTCTGTCATTGCACTCCGTGAACTTGGCATAAATTCAAAACAGGAACTTGAATCCTATATTCAAAAAAGTGCCGATGAGAGACAGGAAATCCTCGATAAAATTAAGGTTATTGAGTCAAATATGGATTGGCTCTCTGAAACAATGGAGCAGGTTGAGACCATAAGAAAATACCGAGACCATTACAAATATCATAAGGCTAATCCTGGTGATGAAAAATTTTCAAGAGAATATTCTGCTGAATTAAAGCTCTATACTGTGGCATCAAAAGCTATTATGGAAACCTATGAATCTGTGCCAAAATCTAAGGAAATCCTTGCCCAGCTTGATGACTTGCAAGAAAAAAAGAATACCCTTATGCAAGAGTATTCTAAGTCTAATGATTCATTTGCTGAGTTAATTCAGTATAAGAAGAACTACGAGAATTATATGGATAAGGAAGTGGAGAGATAGGCTCTACTTCCTATTTCTTGATAATCTTTTTTGAATTAGCTTGAATTTGAATAAATACATCAACTAGATTGCATTTTTTTATTTTTGCTATTTGAATACTAGTATCTTCTAGGATTTTATAATCATATCCTTTTTTACTCGATTTTGTAAATGGAGCATCTGTTTCTAAAACAATTTTATCTAAAGGAACATTATTAATTAAATCAACCCCTTTCTTTGTTGATACCATATCTAAATTTACAGATATATAGATATTTTCATTTTTTTCCATAGCATCTAATAATCTTTTAAGAGTTCCAGTGTACCAGTGTAAAATATATATATTATCGTTGGTAATTAATTCTTTAAATATATAACTTTCAGCTTTTCTTGAATGAATTGATATAATCTTCCTACTAGTTTTATTACACTCCTCCATTATTTTTCTAAATATTTTTAGTTGTTTTTCAAAAGAAAATTCGTTGCTTTCAGAATTATCTAACCCTACCTCTCCAATGAATTTAGTTTTATGCAAATTACTTTTAAAATCATCAAGGTAGTTAGGGTATTCTTCAATTAATTCTGGGTGATAACCTAGAGCCAAAAAAGTATTTTCAGAATCTTTGAGTTTTTGATAATACCTTTCAAACAAAACTGGTAAATTTGTCATGAATACCATCTGATTATCACCATCCAACATTTTAAAATTGTTGTTGTAAAGATCTGGATGACAATGGAAATCAATCAATTTCATTTACATCAACCTCTTTAAATATTTCATTTAATTCTTTTATGCTTCTATTATAAACATCAGCAAACTCAAACAAGTTATCTATTAACGGACCAGATTTCTGTATATCGAAGATTGCACTGTTGGGATTATGTTTCTCAAGCATTTGCAAAAAAGCATTTTTGTTTAAAATTCCAGCTTCAGATTTGTCTAATTTTTTGTGTCTATACTCTGTTTCATCTTTCCCATAAGCAGATATTATAGCTGCTTTTCGAACTATGCAAGGTATACAATCGCCACAATGTTTTGATATCTTTTCTTTTTTAAATCTACCGTTATCTGGATGTGAACAAGACATAGTATTAACATACTGTTCTTTTAGGAAACTACTGTTTTTACACTCCTTCATCATTTCACCTTTTGTTTTAAACTGATAAGGGTTGACGATTTCTATGTCTAAATTCATATTGATTATAAGATTTTGTAGTTTGCTCATATAGTATGGATGTGTTGTTCTTGTACTACTACTCCCAAATCTCGCACCTGATAAGGGCACATTTAATGAGATATATCCATTTTCTGGAATGTATAGCTGTGTTTTTCTTCCAAAGGCTGAAGCATAGGCTATAGCATGAGAGAAGAACATGAAAGACCTTGTTCGTGTAGTATCTTCTACTCCATTTCTTGCAACAACATAAGACTGAATATGATCCTTTTCATCCAACTTATAATGGTTCTTAACAGCTTGAAAAATATTGTCTTGATAACTTTTAGTGCCTTTTCCTCCACCATAATGACTCACTAGCAATATTGGAGAGGTTGATTCTTCAAGCAAATCTATTGCACCTATGAAAGAATCTAAGCCGCCTGAGAACATACATATTTTCTCGTAGGTCTTTTTATCTAGATCCTTATATTTTTTAGATTTATAGTATTCTTCATCTTGAAATACCGTCTTAACTCTGAATACAAAGTTCCAATTGTCTCCACTTAAAAAATTTAGCATATCGGTTAATAATGTTTTTTGAGAGTTCCAAAAATCAATATTAGATACAGGAATATTTAAATCAATAGTCCTAGTCCAACTATCACTCTGAACATCCCTTTTTACTATTCGGTCACATACAAATACAAAAACAGATAGATATAGTAAATCAATGGCTAACTTTGAAAATTCTGTTTCTAGTTTTATGTGATTTTCCCAAAACGAAAAACCAATATCTTTTTTATTTGTTATATCTAATTTTTCGTCATATCCTTCAGGAACATTTTCAATTGATTCATTTGTACAATATACTTTCATTTTAATCCTCCATAATCTCTAAGCAAGAAGTTAAAATCTTATTAAATGAATCTACTGTATAATAATCAGCTTTATATGAATTAAATCCTACCTCTACACAAGACTGGATATAATCTTTAATTCCTTTCTCTAATATGATAACTTCTTCAACATTACTTCCCTTTTTCTCAAATGAAATTCCATAATCAACTAACATAATTTGCCAAATTAGTTCCCTTGTAAAAAATTGAAGTAAGTATTTTGCTTCAATTTCAGTTAAAGAATTGTTATCGCCTAACAATGAACTCATCTCTTCTAGGGTATTTACGGTAGCACTCCTTATAGCTGTGTCATCTTTTGATATAGAATTTTCTACCACATAATTTGCCAAAAGTGATACAGATTCTGCAGTAGATTTATTCTTAAATTGATCTCCCAATGAAGCAATTGTAGTGGTAAACCCTCGTCTTGTAATACTGTTCAACAAGTGTGAGAAATTACTTCCTGCAGAACTTATTCCTTGCCTTGATGAAAAAGCTCTTGCCCCACCCGTGGCTCCAACATAATTACTAACAACTTTTTTAGGACTTCCAATATTTCCACCAGAAGATAAGTATTTAGTCATAGATGTTTTAGCGGCTGTCCAATTTGGTCTATTTGTATTTTCTATATTATCGTTATTTTCGCTATTATTATCTTCAAAATGCTTTTCATTATCTTCTGATGAAAAATCATTAGGCAACAATGCGTCTCCCTTTTTACCTTTAAAAGAACTTGAAGTACCCAATTCGCTCCTCCTTTTTTATTTATTCTTCCAGTTTTGTATCAACTTACTCATATCTTCACTAGCTGGTATTGCTAATAGGATTAAATTATCAGCGTATTTTTTCATTGGAAGAGTTATAAATTTTGATGGGAAACTTGATATTTTTTGAACTACAAATTCTGCACACTCATTTCTTTCAACACTTAAATCAATTAAACCCTTAAACACATTTAACCTCTTGTTTTCTGGCTGTTTAATGAACTCTTCAGAAAGTCGTTCAACTACTAGGTTAAGTTCAACAGAAGAAATATGCTTGATACGCTCCTTAGCGTTTAATATGACTAGATCACTGCCTGACAAGTACGCCTTAATAATTTGTACTGCTTCATTGGAGAATACCTTTCCAAATATAATTGACTCTAACCCTTTATTACGTGATAGGTAGAAATAAGGTTTAAGATCTTGATCCCAAATATCAGGTTCAGTTTTTACCCATTGCTCAAACCAATCATTTTTCCATTTTTTCTCTTTAACATGAGTTTTTTCAATCGGTTCGGTCTGAGGAATATCGTCTACTTCGTTTTCTTCATCCACCTCTTTGTAAGCTCTCAACACATCATTCAAAGTGTTTTCTTGTTGTAATTTAATAAAATCTGTAAATATTGATGGTTCAACATATTGAAGCACCATAATTTTCACTAAAATTTGATCATCAATATTGATTTTTTTTAATTCAGCCGTTCTCTTTCTAAGTTCAAACTCATTTAAAAATCTCTTGAACTGTCTTGGATTACCATTTAATCCAGTATTTAGAAGCTCTGCTATCCTTTTCGCTAGTGTGAAATTCATGACAATTACTTCATTGTTTTTGCCTTTTTCTGGTAAAGAAATATTAGCTAGATTTGTTCTATATTGATTTATTAAATCGCTTTTCAATGATTCAAAGTCATCTTGTCCGATTGTTTTTTCACTTAATAAGAGTGTTAAATAAAGCTCAGTTTCAACAACATTCATTCTAGGAATGCGTACTGGGTATTGGATTATTTTTTCTAAATATTCTTTACCAATGTCTATTATTGAACCACCATCAGAAATATCCTCCGAGTATTTTTGTTTTATGGCATAGGCAATTTGTCTTTCATCTGCACCATAAATAAAAGCTACCTTTCCAGAAAACATAAATAGTCTCATAGCCTCAAAAATTTCTAATATCGTTTCTGTGGAACATCTGTCAATCTCATCTATATAGATAGCTACCCGTGAAATATTTGTTGCTTCTATTAGTTTTCCAAAGTCCTCTCGAAATTTAGAAATTTCATTTCTGATTTTTTCATCTGATGTTGCCTCTAGGTAATTATCTTTAACAGTATTAATAAACTCCTTTATATTTTCAGACTGTCCTAGAATTAATTGATGATTAGTTAAAGAGGGATTGCTACTATAGGTGCCTAATGCACTAAAAAAACCTTTTGAGATAATTGGTAGCAAGTTCATATTTAACAAGCTTTTCCTTAAACCATTTACAGTTTCTTTAGCTTTCCCTGACAAAGTTTTCTTTTCTTCTATTGCGTCTAACAAATAGTTAATGATTGTTGTTTTAATATCATCATAGCCTTCAAATAGCCATGCATTGAAATTGACAATTAATGATTTATCATCTTTATCTTTCAGCCTTTTTTGACTTATAGACATAATGCTTGATTTTCCACTGCCCCAATCACCATATACTCCAATACTTGCAGGTAATAAATCATCGTTTTGTATAATGTCATTCACTAAATCAGCAATGTATTCAAAATCTATATAGTCAATGTGTGATTCGCTATCTTTCCACATAATTTCTCCTTTCTGGTTTAATTATCCAAACTTGTATATTTATTTAACTTTAGAAATTCCCTTAATCATCGCCACAATATCATCACTCTTGAGTTGTTCCTTAAATACAACATTTAAGCCTTCTTCCTTCAAAGTCTCAAAGAATTTTTCGGCTGATTTTATTCTATAATTTTCTCCTAATCTCAAGTCTTTATCATCTGTCATATCTTTTGTCTCTACGATAAAGTTCAGCTCCGTCTTTCCATCTTCAGCATTTATCACATACATAAAGTCTGGACTTGTTGTTCCTCCTGTAAATAATGGTATTTGTATTGAGCGACGAGGTATCTTTCCAAAGACGATTACTTCATCAATATCACTTTTAATGATTGTCTGATGCTCTTTTGGGCTGTCATATATGACACTATCGTAAATAAAGCGTTCTGGAACATCGGCTGAGTCGTCCCTATGAATGCCTAGTACGCCTTGAGAAACCTGTTCAACCACTTCTCCCTTGTAATCAGTTAAGCTTGTTTCTTTAGAATCGATGTCTAGGGGTTTATAAGAAAATTTCTTCAGTAGCTTTGCATCTAACCACTTGTTAAATTCTCGAACCACTAGAGATATACCTGTCGTGGTAAATAGGCGTCTATCAATTTCCCCATTCTCCTTGTCAAATTTACAGAGTGTTACATGAATCGTTTTGATAGGAAGCCCAGTCTGCTTGTTTAATTCTTTAAGAAAATCACCATAAGCTACATTATCCTCAACAAAATAATAGTTAGCCACACGGTCACGAAGCACAATTTCACCATCAACCG
Organism: uncultured Bacteroides sp.; assembly: GCA_964528875.1. Classification (GTDB taxonomy): domain Bacteria; phylum Bacteroidota; class Bacteroidia; order Bacteroidales; family Bacteroidaceae; genus Bacteroides_E. Next base: position 7,226 of record CAZGUI010000077.1, read on the forward strand.
ACTCGGTTCTTCTTGTTTTCACATCGATAGTGGTATCTCTATAAATATCTTCTTTTAACACTTCATAGAGGGCTTCGCTTAATTCTTCTTCAGGAATATCTTCAAATTTCAAATAGTATTTCTGATTAATCTTTTTCCAAAGTTTACTAATATCAGCAAACTTGTCTTTTCGAACCTTAACGTAGTTTTTCTTTTTATTTCCGTCAATTACTTTATTCGGCTTAAGTCCAGCGACTGTTTCAGGATAATCAGCATATAAGTCTTCTATCCTTTCAGGCTTAATATTGCCTTCAAAGTCAATATATTGTTTCGCAAGCATTTCACCAAATATTTCATCTTTAGTCTTACCCCTATTCTTTGCTACTTCCAAAAGATAGCTTTTGATATTCATGCTTTGACCTGGTGTATCCGCTTGGATTTCTCCAAGTATCTTACTAGCAAATCCTTTTTCAGAGTAGTCAATTAAATATCTTAAATAAAACTGCTCATCAGCAATTCGTCTTCCTTTTTCATCCACAGGGAGCCTTAGTCCTCTTCCAACCTCTTGAAGTTTGCTAATCTCTGAACCTGAAGACCTTAATTTTACAATTTGAAAGACATTGGGATTATCCCATCCTTCTTTAAGCGTCCACTTAGAGAAAATAAAACGCATGGTATTCCAATTGCCTTTTTCATCATGGAAGCTTAATAAGAATTCTTTATCTCTCAGTATTTTATCAACTTCGTTTTGAATATCTTCTTCTGAAGTTGAATTATCCTCAGAGAAATAACCACCATTGGTTTGTGAGATGTCTTCCAAAGACGCTTCTAAATATGATTTATATTCTTCTAATCTCTGGTCTTTAGTATCCTTAAGAGCTTTAACTTCTTTTCTTAAAGCTTCTGCTAACATAGCTTCAAATTTAACTCTTAAATGACCTGCTCCACCTTCTTCATCACGATATGACCTAACTGAATCAATAAAATACAGGCTTAAGGTCTTTATTTTATTGCCCCTTAAGAAGTTTTCTTTTTCGGTTTCAAGATGATTAATAATGGACTGTCTAAGCATGAGTTCTTGGTAGGTATCACTATAAATTCCTCCATATACAATATCGCTTTTTGCTAAAATCTGTCCATTTGATAAAGTCACACCACTCTTAATCGCATCATCAGCTGTAGGCCCAATTTCTTCAATGGTTATCCCAGAAAACTCCTCACCAAAAATAGAAAGATTGTCTCCTTTTACCATCTCTTGAGATTTCTTAGTCTTCTCATCTCTAAAACTACAAATCTTAGGACTTCTTTTAAAGTCCATGAGTTTTAACTTGGTCTCATTTTCCTTTTCTGCATCAATCATAAAGGTCTCTACACCCTTGACTAAGTTTTGATTAAAGGCTTGGCTTGAACCTAAATTAAATATCAGGTTGTTATAGTCTTTGTCCTTACTTCCTTTTTTTTCAGGGAAGGTAGCACCAAGGCGAATAATACACTGGGGCTGAATCTCCTTTAAAATTCTTTTGTAAGCTTTGTTTTCCTTTTTAAATCGATGGGGCTCATCGATAATCACTATGGGCTTAGTCGCCCTTAAGGTCTCATAAGGCTGGGTGAAATTGCCTAAAATCGTCTGATCATAGTCATCCTTTGCCATGGTGGCATTGGATAAAAGCATGCCTGAGGTCATTAAAAGGACAGAAAAACGGTTTTTCTCCAAGCTCGTTCCTCTAGCAAATTCAGAAATAGCCGTTGGAAACATCTTTCTACCCTTAGTCCTCTTTTGTGGTTCTAAGACAGATAAATCTAAGCTCTTATTTGGATAAAGATCGGCAAAATGGCGTTTACTATAATCTGCCTGTAAAAAGCTTTTACTACCCTCTTTTATTGGCGTTGACGGAACAAGGATAATAAACTTATTAAAACCATATATTTCATTCAGTTCATACATCATTCTTGTATAGCAATAGGTCTTTCCTGTCCCTGTTTCCATGCGGATATCAACACCTAGATAGTCGCCCTTATCTCTTGTACGCCACTGCTTTGGAATAGCTTGTAAGTCTTCGTAGCCTTTCCATAAATCATTGATATTTTCTTTGATTTTTTCGTCATTTAAATCAATTAAAGGATTTTGATGGATATCTTCACCACTTTTAACTCGTATATCTCCAAATGCTTTTCTTACAGCTTTCAAAAAATCTTCTTGATGAGGTAAAATTGATAATTCAATAGTCATAATTAAAACCTCTCAATCAATGTAACATTTTTATTATTTCTTAAGACCTTGAGATTTTTTCTCAACTCTTGAAGAACATTGAAGCGGACTGAATGGACGTAAACGACAACTCTAGTAGTGTCTAGTTCTTCATTCTCAATCCTTTTAATCAAAGTCATAACATCTTCTTCCTCTAGCCCTTCATCAATGATATATAAAGATTTTTCAATTAAATCAGCTTCATATGAGTCTAAAACATACGAAGTAGAAGTAGCCGTCAGTCCATAACCATCTTCATTGAGCCAAGTAGCTAATATGCTTTCTTTACCTGAAGCATGCTCATTATCAAAGACAGAAATCATATCATCCGTAATCAGTTTGATTTCTGGTTCAAAGTTTTCTAAGTCAACCAATGTTTTTTCTTCTGGTGTCTCTAAATAATAAAGTTTATAGCCATAATCAATGTCTGCATTAGTTTCATCATTAATCTTGATGGCTGCTTTTTCTATTCTTGCCCTGCCAACTTCATCTATTGTTCTGTAGCCTAAACTATATGCTGGTTCATCTTCTTCTATTAACTCAGGCAATTGAACCATAATATATTTTCTCTGTCCCTTATCCTCAGCATTCAATTGCATTACCGCATCAGCAGTAGTTGCTGAACCTGAAAAGAAATCCAGAATATAAAAATCATCATCTATGGTAGTGACATTTAGAATTCCTTCTATCAACTCGGTTGGTTTAGGTTTCGAAAAAATATTTTTATTACCTTCAAATAAGTCGCTTAACCTTGCAGAACCTTTTTGGTTAGAGCCAAATTCAGTATGATTCCACCAATTATTAGCACATTGCCCTTCTAGTTCTCTTTCCTTTTTAAAAATCTTTTTTCTTGGCCAGCCCTTTCCCTCATTTGGAAAATAAATCCTATTATCTTCAACTAAATCAAGATAATTTTTCTCATCTCCCATCCACTCTTCATCCAAAACTCTTCCATCAGGAGCTGTTATTATGTATCTACTTCCTGATTGGTCTGAGCCTACCTTCCAAGGTTTACTATTCCATAAACCACGAGGGTCATTGTCTGGGTTTGAGAAATCACCTGTTAGACCAATTTTGCCCACTCCGTATTCTTTTAATTTAACACTATTTTTTGCATATATGAGTATGTGTTCTGCCACCAAACCTATCATTTTAGTTCTATCGTTTGGTTGGTTACTTCTTCTTCTCCAATGAATATGACCTTCAAAGTTCTCTTCACCGAAAATTTCATCACAGATTAATCGTAGATTTCCTTGTTCATTATCGTCAATTGATATAAATATCACACCTGTTTCAGACAGCAAATCTCTAGCTAATACCAATCTTGGATACATAAAAGTAAGCCAGGCAGAGTGTGTACTCTTGCCTGCCAAGTCAAGAATTCTTTGCCCTTCATCTTCTGTTATGCCTATTTTTTGAGACAAATCTCCTGCATTAAATTGGAAGTTATCAGAATAAACAAATCCGTCAGAACCAGTGTTATAGGGCGGATCGATATAAATGCATTTAATTTCTCCAGCATATGAACTTAAAAGGTGTTTCAGGGCATCAATATTATCACCAACTATATATAGGTTCTCACTATTTTTATTTTCTTCTTTGGAATTATGCTTAACATCAGGAGAAATATAGGTTTCTGTTTGTAAAGAACTTAGATATTTGGCATAGGACTTGCCTAAAAACTCTAACTCATAACCTTCCTTAGAGATATCAACTTCTTCTTGTTTTAAAAAGTCTTTAAATTTATATAGCTCAAACTCATCTTTATTATTGAAATACTGAGGAAAGACTTCTTTTAATTTCTTCATCTCAAGGCTATTTGGTTTAACATTTTCATTTTCTTGTAGCTTATTGCCTATCATTTATTTATCCTCCTGATTTATTTTCATTGACACCATATCACCAAAATCTACATCTAAAGCTTTTCCTATTCTGTAAAGGACATCCATTGAAACAAACTCACCTTTGCCCATTTTAGAAATTGTAGCTGGAGCAAGGCCAACTTTCTCGCTTAAATCTTTTTTGTTCATATTCTTGTCGATAAGTATCTTCCATAATCCGTTATAAGTAACTTTCATTTTAATATCT
>CAZGUI010000078.1:0-11470 GCA_964528875.1 uncultured Bacteroides sp.
TCCTAGACCGAGCACCCTTCAGTCCTAGACCGACAGGCCTTCGGTCCTAGACCGACAAAAAGTAAAGAAAAGAACCTTTTTGCTGTGTAGAAAGCGTACAGGAAAAACTCTTTTTCTTTTCATGTTTCCCGGATAAATTATAACTGAAAACTTAATTCATAGCTCATTCATTAGCTCCGGAAAAGGTAAGCATAGCTCATACGCTATCTTCATGCAAAGTGCTATTATGGCAGTAGGTGCTTGCATATCCACTATTTTATCCATACAGAAATTTAGGAAATCCACTCTAGGTGGATTATCAAAGGGTTGTTTATACAATAAAGTTAATAAAAGTCTGCATTTTCCACTGTGATTACAAGTTAGAACAGCATTGATTAACTCTTTCTGTTTTTGGCATAGCCATTGGTGAGTGGAAGGAGAGCAATGGGTAAATATCCAAGCTGCCTGATAGCTTATAGTTTCGTGGTTAGAAAATAGTAAATTGAAAAGAGAATCCCTTTGCTTATCATTTTGCTCAATATTCAAAATTAGCTCATAGATGTCTTTTAAATGAATACGTTGAGTTAATCTCTTTTCATAATCCATTATGGGAACCCTTTCTTTAACTAGATGGGCATTTATTGTGCTTGTAAGGTTATTTTGTCTACTGTTTTGCCATCTAAATCTAAAACTTCCAATTGCAAATTATCTCCATGGGTAACCCCTTTTAACACCGTGTTATGAGCATTGACAATGACCGGGAACTGAACAGCACTTGTAGGTTTATTATTGATATAATAGTGTAAGTGTCCGGAGAGCATTACATCAATCTTGGCTTTATTCAATATAGGAACAAACTTGTTCACTACCTCTTTTTGTCCGTGCCATACGTCTGTATCTGGTAGTGGGGGAATATGTGCAATAACTACCTTGAATTTGGCTTCAGTAAAATCTTTAGATTGAATTGCTTGAGTTAACCATTCGGCTTGTTCGGTTCTATAACTATCATAATCCGTTCTATCGTAATACTCAATGTCTGAATCCGGTTTGTCTTCTCCTGTATCCAGGAAAATATAACAGATAGGACCTTGCCTTAAAAGGAAGTAGAGGTGAGGTTCTTTAGGGCTAAAGTAGTTTTGAAACGATGAGGCAAATAACCCTCGTGTTTCATGATTTCCTCTGGCGTAATACATTGGTTTTTCTTTAGCAAACAGTTTGATTGATGTGTCCATAAAATCATTAAAAATCATCTCTTCATTCAATAGGTTAGATACCATATCGCCGTTAAAAATAACCTTGTCTACTGTTTCATAATTGGCAACCTTTAATAACTGAGGAATTTCTTGTGTTCTGCTATGAATGTCGTTTAGCATAATGAAAGAAGTTTCCATTTTATTCTTGTCATTGGTTACAAAAGTTAAAGGTTTTCTGCTGTATACGTTGGTAGCTACTGTCTTCCCATAATACACTTCCTCGCCTTTAGTACTCATTACTTCTTTGGAATAAATGCGATAATTATACTTTGTGTTGGGGGTTAACCCTTTGATTTTAACCGAGTGAGTTGTAGTTATTGTTTTCAATCCATTGGTTGAATTAAAGTATTGAGGGCGTTCTTCTAAGTAAAAGTTGGATTGGTCATCGGGAGCCAACTCTACCCATCCTATGGATGGTTTACTGGTAACCCAAACTATAGTTACTTCTGTCTCTTTGAGATTTTGAAGATAAGGACCGTGTTGGATGGCAAAGCGACTATTTTCAGCGTGTAAAAAGGGGAATAAATGAAGAAAGATAAAAACTAAAAGTATGTTTCTTGTAAATAAGGAATTCATTCGTTAAAATTTAAGGTTTTTTTTGTGTTATTTTCTATCTCTGTTTAATAGCACTTAGTCAAAACAGTTTTAAGAACTACAAATATAATATTTCAAAATCAAGAGCTAAAAGATTCAAAGGATTATCTGTTTTTCTTCTTGAATTATTGACTGTTGATCGGTATGAATGTGGATTGTTTTTATGAGTTTAAAACAACAACTCTTTTCAGTTTACCCATTGAAGGTTTATCTTGAAAAGAGTTGTTAATAAAATTTTGCTCGTTGTTTAGTGTATTACAAATGTCATTTGTTTTCTATACAACGTTGTAAAGCCTTTTGTTTTTACCGTATCGGTTAATTAATCTTCGGTATATCCCACGATTTCCCAAGCAAGAGCTGAGGCACCTATAATAGCTGTATTCTTATTCTCAAGAGCTGAAGGTAGAATTTTGATTTTACCTTTGTAGTTTTTGAGTAAGTTTTCCTCTAGATATTTATGTGTTGGAGCAAAAATGAGCTCTCCGGCTTTGGCTAAACCACCGAAGAGAAATATAGCTTCGGGACTTGTTATTGCTACAGCATCAGCTAAAGCTTCACCAAGTATTCTTCCAGAGAATTCATAAGCTTCTAATGCAATAGGATCTCCATTTTGAGCCGCTTGAGTTATCATTTTTGCATCTAACTCACTGAATGTAATATCCCGAAATACACTATCTTCTATACGATTAGCTAACAATTCAAAAATAGTTCTTTTTATGCCAGAAGCTGAAACATAAGTTTCAAGGCAACCTTTCTTACCACAACCACATTGTCTACCACCTCTAAAAGAGGTTACATGTCCTAATTCTCCTGCAAAACTGTCATGTCCACAAACAAGTTTTCCACTAGCAACAAATCCAGCTCCAAGTCCTGTTCCTAGTGTAACCATGATAAAGTCCTTCATGAATTTTGCATTCCCATACACTTTTTCACCAATAGCTGCAGCGTTAGCATCGTTGGCTAAAATAACAGGTTTATTGGGGAAATGTTTTTGTATTTCTTCTTTTACCTTTAATGTTCCGGGCCAAATGAGGTTTGCCGCATTTTCAATGGTACCGTTGTTATGGTTGGCATTGGGAGCCCCAATACCAATACCCATAACATCACTACCAAAATCTAATGCTTTTATTGTATCACTCAGTTGAGCAATGTATTGATTGAAATCAGGGTGTTTTTTAGTCTCAAAGCTTGTTTCAGCTAAGATGTTCCCTTCTATATCAACAATTCCAACAACTGTATTCGTTCCCCCAATATCTACTCCTGCTACGATTTTCTTCATGCTTTCAGTTGTTATTATAATTGCTCCATGCTCTTTTCTAACTCTCTTGCATGAGTTAAGAATTCTTCTACTTTCATCTCCTTGTGATAAATCATGCCATGTGTTGCACGGATTTTAAGATTTTCATTTTGGTAGAAGTAGTCCTTTCCAAGAATTAACTGGATTTGTTTAAACTGTTCAACCCAAACTTTTTGAGCTAATTTACTAAAGGCACCATCGTATTCATGGCTCGGGAATGAAGCTTCAACCTGACTGATGTAACAATCGTGGAAGGCACTATTCAATACAGACATAGAGTTTAATGATACAGGAGTGAAAACGTTAGCATCGGAAGGCTGGAATCTAAACCACACATTTCGATAACCCACAATTCTTAAATTACTTGTATCAGTCTCTTTACTCCATTGGCGTATGGCTTCTGCAATGGCTTGTAATACTTTATAATGTGTATCAGGTCCTGAACCTTCAGGGTCAAAAGCAACACTAATAACATCAGGCTTAATGCGACGAAGCATTTCTAAGATAGGTTCAACATCTCGTTGGCGATCGGGTTGTTGTGTGAAAATATCACCAGTATAGAAACCAAGACGAAGGTGATCTATATTTTCAACCCTTACGCCATAGTGAGCCCAAACTAATTCCTCTTCATATTCACGAAGCATACCCTTAAGCGTTTGAATGTGTTTAGGGTTTTTCTCCCCATCGTAACTAGCTCTTAGGGTCTCTATGTTTGTTTCAATTGCTTGAATTAACTCATCTGTTGATTTCACTCCATGGATTTCCACAATAGAGCGAACCATACGATGACAAACACCAACCATTTTGCCTTCTTCGTCATTATCCGCCACTTTATTTAAGAAGTGATTTACATCTTTATCCCATTTGAATTTATATCCTCGTTCATAGAAATCCGGATATTCAATCATTTTTATGCCACCCGCTTTAATTAAGTTAAGAGTTGCGTCCAATAGACGAATAATCATCGCATTGGTTACAGCAGTAAATCCGGAAGTTAAAACTGAAAAGTGAAGTTTATTGCTGTCTTTTCGTATATCGTGTGTTATTTTAGGGAATATACCTAACATAATATCATCATGATGAGGTCCTGTATGTAAGAACGTAGTGTTCTCCGGACTTTTCATGCCGTAAAGCATTTTTTCCTTAGTTGACTCCATCACCTGTTGAACATGATCTAGGCTAACATTGGGGATTAAACGACAATATTTATCCTTTTTTAAATCCTCTAATGTGATGTTGTGAGCATATTTGTTTAAGTTACCACATAGGTTGAAAATAGCTTGTTCCGTTTTCTGAAAAGTCCATTCTCCTTCATTATAATATCTGTCCAATGAATCTTCTAACCGTATAGCAGCTCCTTCTGTAATATAAAATCTAGCATTTTTAAGACGCTGTAATGAGGTTGCAGGATAGATATTGCTTGGTTCACTTTCCAAAGCATTCTTTACAATGGTTGCTTTTGCTTCACCTGCAGCAAAAATAATTGCAGTGGCATCAGGGTTGCTTGTAATAGTTCCCAAACCAATAGTAATCACCAGGCGAGTACGTGAAACTTCTATTCCTCCTAAATCACTCGCTGCTGCAGCTTGTGTTTCAAAGTTAGTTGCAGTTAAGCGTGTAGTAGAATAGGGGTCACTGCCTAAAGTATTAAAGGCAATGTGTCCATCAGGACCAATACCTCCTAAGAAGAAACCAATACCCCCCATTTGTCTTATTTTATCCTCATAAGCGGTACACCAGTTGTCAATCAGGTAGATGGATTCTTTTTGTATTTCCTCGGTGTTTGATGTTGCTTTTCTGTTACGAAGCGATAAATCTATTATTCCGTCAGGGAAAACTTCTTGGTGTGTTTTTCCTTGTGCAAGAGGAATTTCATCGCAATTGATTAATAGAGCCTTTTTAGGGTCAAGACCTAAGTCTTTAATATAAAAGTTACTTACGTAGTTGTAGAAACTATTGTGTTGTTTAGAGCTGATAGGAAAGAATTCATCAATCTGTACAAAACGAAGTCCACTAAGTAGTGGTTTTTCTTTTAAGAAAAGTCCATTCTCTTCACGAAGTTTTTGAGCTTCGGGTTTATCCCAGTTAGAAAGATAGTAGTTCGTCCATTTTATGAAATGTTCAGGTGTTTTTCCTGTAGGTAAACTAATTACTCCTTCCGGATTTTCGGCTGCCCACTCTAAGAATCGTAGAGCTGTCATATGACCTAAACTAGGAAAATTGTTAACTACAATGTAAGGTAAATTTGCATTGACTTCTGTTCTGTTTGATTTTTTAAAGTAGTGTTGCTCTACTGTTGAAGTGAATAAGATGTTTTTCATTTGTCTTTATTTAAAAGTGTCTTTAACAAGTAAATATACCTTGTTTTCTTGAACAAGTGAAATTAATTAATAAAACTTTAATAATGAAAGATATATAAGTAAAAGATAAGAGAGCCTGTTCTCCTTTAACTATTCTTTGTTTTAGTGCTAAAGTAAGTTATGTTTAGTTTGGGTTGTTTTGTGTGTAATTTGGTAATTAATCGGTTTTATTTTACTAAGTCTGTTTTTCTTTTTTCCCTGGATTGGTCTATCTTCAACAGATTCTATGCTCAATTCATATTTTATGCTCTATAATTTACTCGTTTGTTTTAGTGGCTTGTAGTCTAAATAATTTAAGAATAAGCCATGAGTTGACTTATTGTATTTTCAAGAAGAAATTTCACTCAATATAAATTCTTAATAGTGCTTCATTTGAAGTTTCTTTTAAGTTTAGTTGTGCTTTTCTTTCGTATTAATGTGTTATACTATACTTAGTCTAACATATTAATGGTTTTTAGTAAGTTGACTGATGTATGTATTCTAACGATTGTTGTGATTTTTGTTTGAGTTTCTATAAAATGGTACTAACTTTATCGGCTCTTTTGTGAAATGTGATTATAAAAAGATATTGTATTAAAAAACAATTGATGATAAAAACTGTTTTAGTTGGTATAGGTAAGTGATTTATACGTTAGTTTTTTTCTATGCAAGATGATATCTACATATCTAATTAGTGATTTATTGTTTATACAGAAAAATAGAGAGTTTAGCAATGTTGGATAAGTAAGATGATAGCACAAGAATACAATGATGAATTTTAAGTTTTATATTACGGTGTTTTGCCTTTCTTTGATGGGTATCGCTATCGGATGTACAAATAATAATAAAAAGAAACAGGAAGGTAACATTTTGCCCAAACCAATAACTTTACCTGAGATTCCATCTATAATAACAACCTTAGAAGGTAGAGTTAATTACGTAATGGAGCATTTTTGGGATACTATGGATTTTACAGATACTGCATATATTCATTATCCGGATATTACTGAACAAGGTATTGTTGATTACATTGATTTGCTTAATAGAAGTACTGATAGTGTACTCATTAATAAATCAATAGATCGATTTTTTACTAGAATTGAGACCGATACAACAGGTAAAGTAGTACGCTATTTTACCGAAATGTTAACTAAATATTTACGTGAACCGAACTCCCCTTTTCGCAACGAAACGGTATTTGCAAAGATTGCACAGAACATATTGAAAAGTAATCATCCGGAGTTTAATTCAGCCGATAAAGATAGGGCACAATTTGATGTGGATGCTGCTGCTAAAAACTCAAAAGGAAGTATCGCCGCAGATTTTTCTTTTGAATTTTTATCGGGCAAACAAAGTTCTTTATATCAATTTAAATCAGATAAAACCTTGTTGTTCTTTTATGACCCGGATTGTAGTTCGTGTAAAGAATATGTGGAGATTATAAAAAAGGAACCTAAAATAAGTAGCCTAATAACTACCGGGGTGTTGACTATTTTAGCTATTTACGTTGATCAAGATTATGAACTATGGCAACGAGAAGCAAGCAAACTACCCGAATCGTGGAGTGTAGCCATAGATAGAAAAGGAGAAATTAATGATAAACAATTATATATATTAGAGGCTAGTCCAACCTTATACTTGCTGGATAAAGATAAAAGAGTCATTCTTAAAGATGCAATGTATGAACAACTACTGGAGTGGCTCAATGCGAATTTGTGATTAATATAATAAAAAGAAAAAATAATAGATATGATGAAAGTGCAAAATAAGATAATAAAGAGACTAAGAGTTCCTTTGTTGTTTTTGGTCGTACTAATAAGCTCTTGCTCTGATGATTATGATATAAGTAACCCTATTGGAGATGGAGATCAAAAAAGTATAGTGATGTCTTTTCAGATGCCTAGAACCTCAACTCCATCGGAAAAGCGTACCAGGGCAATACAAGAAGCAGATGAAAATACGATTAAAACCATTGATGTTCTAGCTTTTAAGGAAGATGGAAATGGAGACTGGGTATATACGTATAAAACAAAAGGAGAGAATATTACAAATGTGGGGACTACAGTAAATCAAAAACAGTTTTCTGTTAAAGTGAATATTGAATCTTATCCTCAGCAGTTTGTTCTTATTGCAAATGAAAGTAGTTCAATAGATAATATTTCAGAGACAGATGTTGGTACAGAGAAAGAGACATTGTTGCAAGAACTAACTTTCAGTAACTCGGGTATATGGAATGCTACCGAATCTGACAACTTTAAGCCTTTTCCTATGTGGGGCGAGTCAGAGCCTGAGGTAATTACTAAAAATACGAAGCAGCTAAAAAAATCAGTGCCAGTACTTAAAGGCTTATTGCGTGTAGATATTGCTTTAGCTGAATCGGTTAAAAATTTTGAATTAAAAGAGGTTTATATTTACAATACGAAGTCTAAAGGATATATTGTACCTAAGGCTGAGAATATGGACTATACAACGTTTAAAGTAACTAAAGCGCAAGTTCCTGCAGGTCCTCATAACGATTATGATGAGGCTACTCCCAATGAGAAAGCTTTAAAGTATACCATAAATAACCCTAAATTAATAGAAAAATCGATTTACCTAATGGAAGCAACTGCGCCCACTGAAGCAGCAGATGATTGGAAAAAAGCTACTTGTTTGGTTGTGGGAGGTGAATATAATGGAACGATGGGTTGGTATCGTATAGATCTATTTAAAAAAGAGAAAAATGAAAAAGGAGAGTTTGATTATGCTGATTTTCTTCGTAACCACCTCTACCGATTTAATATAATAAGCGTAAAAGCGCCCGGTTCGCCAGATCCGGAGACAGCCTTTAAAAATCGTACAGCCAGTATGGAGGTCGTGATAAAGGAATGGGAGGAAGGCAATGTTGGCGATATCATCTTCGATGGGGAACACTATGTGTCTTTCTTTCCTAACCGTGAGATTCTTTTTGGCAAAGAGGCTAGTAGCAGTACATTAGACATTAAGACCGATTTACCCGATGGATTTCAAATCACTAAAATAACAGAAGCAGATGGAACAACTCCTATTTCTGCCAATGGATGGTTAACTATTGATAAACCTTTGGGTACACCACTTGGTGCTCCAGTTAATGGCCAAGAAGAAAAGGTTGAGGTAAAAGTCTCTGTTACAGAAAATGCTTCGGGATCAGAACGAATAGGTTATATCTTTGTAGAAGCTGGACGAATGCATGTAAAAATTAAAGTCACTCAAACTCTAGATGCTTTGAATGTCTTTGAGTTTATCTCTATGAAAAATATAGACGGACAAGGTTTAGCTATTCCTAGAAAAGGAGGATTAGTGAAGGTTACTTCAAAAGCGAATATTGAGTGGAGAGTCAAGTCTCAACGAGGGGATAAATTGGAGGTCGTGACTATTCAAAGGACTGAGGGTCAACCCCAAGAAGAGACAGTAGATATACCTATTGATGCTTTAACATATCAATGGCTTGATGCTGAGAATCAAGAAATGGAAGCAAACATAAAAATATGGATTGAGTTTGATTTGGATGGTAAAAGCTTCGTTGTTCAACCTACTGAATTCTATCAAGTGCCTTACCAGCTAAGTATTGATGAAGCAAAGACACCTATTCCTAATTCTGTAAATAAGTATGGAGAGTTTTTAGAGCTTGAGGTGAAAGGGTATTTCCCTGCTGTACCATTTAGAGTAGTGGACGAATCTGGAGAAGTGGTCAGTGACTGGGCTACGGCTCAGCAAACAGGAGATGTTGTGTATAACGATACGCTTTCTACTCGGATTAAGTTTTTAGTTTATGCTAATTACTCCGGTCAAAATAGGAAACTGAAAATTCAATATGAGCGACCAATATTACCTACAGGTACTCAATGGAAAGATATAAAGGAGTTAACTCAACCCTATAATGGGTTGACATTACCTACAGATGGATACAAGGCTACTCGTGGGGTGTTAGGCATTGGAGCAAAAACAGGAAAGTTGAGACTGGATGGTTCGCAAGGTTTTTTCGGTGGAACAGCTGAGGAAGATGTATATATGGTATGTTTCTCATGGGGAACACTTTTCGGATTAAAGGCACCAAAGTTAAATGCTTCTCAAGATAGAGTTGTCACAGCTGGATATAGTGTTGGTGAAGGTACAAATACAGTGAGTAAATCTATTAAGGATTTAATAGCTTGGCTTCCTCCTGGGTTTACTGGTGATATCGACCACCTTCCATTATCTACAGTAGTGGAAATAATAGCTGATGAATCTCTTGGTGGAGAAAGTCAGATACCATCAGATAGCTATTTACGTTTACCTATTTATATAGGGACACATATGTTAGAGCCTGGGCATCCGGAATTTCTGAAACTAGGGCATGGTGACCCATGTAGAGTAGCACAAGATGAGGTGAGCTATACAACAGGAAAAACTTATGGTTCATATCGTACCCCTTGGGGAGTTGAGGGGAAAAATCATGAAGCATTTAATTCGTATGGTAGTATATCACCTGCTATAGAGCCAACGACAGGGTATTATTTCTATAAAAACGATTATTATACAGGAGCTAGGCAATACATACCTGCGTATGGAATTATATATAGTTGGGTAATAGATGATGAAACGGATGAAGTGATGAATGTTTATATGGCTGATTATCCTGATCGGGCAACGAGAAGATCTGTTGGAGCTTATTGGACTTCAGTTTCTAACTACCATACTAACATGCCTGAAATAGCTTATGCTTTAGCTATTTCAGGCATGTCAGTTGATAATCTTAGAAAAGATGGGTATCTCGGAATGGCAGGAAACGACTTGCATACACTTAATAAATTCATTGCTCTGCCATATCGTTGTGTAAAATAGTAGATATACATAAAAACCAGAACACCCCTCTTGTTTCCTCCAAGAAACAAGAGGGGAGTTTTTTATTTCTGATTTGCTATACCAAAAGGAATATGTACTGCGGGTATATTCTCCAAGTTTTCCAAATGTGTTTTTTGATCATCAAAAAAGATGTGAGGCTGCATAATGTCTAGCACACTTTTCTTATCCACACCACCCATAAAAAAAGCTTCGTCTACTTTTATTCCTAAATGCTTAAGCGTAGTAATAACTCGCTCGTGTGCCGGAGCATTGCGAGCAGTAACAATGCTTGTTTTTAATTTGGGGCGATAATTAGAGTTTTGCGAAGCATAAAGACGTTCAGCTTCTTGCAGAGCTGATATTTTCTTTAATAAAGTACCTACAGGCCCCATATTCAACGGATTGTTAGAATGTGTTTTTTCATATTCGTGATACATCTTTATGCCCTTCTCCTTGTAGATGATTTCTGCTTCGTCGCTGGCAATCACCCCATCAAAGTCAAAGGCAATTCTAAACTCCTGATCATCATTAAAGTTGGCTGCACCATTCCCTAAAACTTGTCCGGCGGGATAACCTAGTCGAATGGCTTCAATAACATCCTCCTCATTTGCCGATAGAAACAAAGAGGCATTGTATGCCGGGATGTATTTGTAGGGAGAAGAACCCGAAAAGAATGCAGCTCGGGTAATGTTTAGATTGTATTCACTAATGGATCGAAAGACACGCAACCCGGTTTCTGCACTATTTCGAGACAGTAGAATTACCTCAATGGGGTTGTTTATCTCATCAATCTCATTGAGGCTTAATAGTCGTTGAATAAAAGGAAAAGCAACCCCTTGTTTTAGAACATTGTTGAGGTTCTTATTTTGATAAGCTTCATACTCCTTAACCCCTTTGGTTCTGTATATTTCATCAGACTCAGTTAGGTCGAATAAAGCACTGGATGCTACTGCAACCACTAATTTGTTTTCAATATCGTATGCCATTTTATATTTAGCTTCTCTAATACCTCTCTCTACTCACTCTTTTTCTTCCTTTCTGAGACTGTTTCTCTCAATCAAGATCTCTTAATAAAAGTCGGGGACAGAGGTCTGAAAGTAGGAATAGGCAAGATACAAAATAACTTCGATTGCAAAGATCTAAATCTTTCTTTTACTATGTTATTG
>CAZGUI010000079.1:0-11042 GCA_964528875.1 uncultured Bacteroides sp.
CTTGTTGGTAAGGATAGTAGGCTACTAAGTCTATTTTCTTCCCTTCAGGGTAGTGGATTGCATCAGAAGTAGTAAAAACTCCGTTGCCTTCTGTAGTTACAAAGGCTTGATTCTCCAACTCGCTTAACAAACCTTGACTCCAAGTCTGATTCGTCTCTTTCCCAAAAACACCAATTTGATCCCCGTCATCCCAAGAAGTACCCGAAACACGTGTGGTTGTATGAACTTCACCAACCAGTTGAATCGGTCGTTTATTCTTCGATAACGGCTTATCATCACTCTCACTCTGACAACCTACCACAATGAGTAGTAGCATAAAAAAAGAGAGAAGGTTAATTCTGTTTAATTTCATAGATTAAATATTTTCGTTTTTAACAAAAAAATGATTCTTAAATATAATCAAATGCTTTAAGCTTATAGAATAATAACAGTATATTTATTCTTAATCTGTTTTTATATTCTAAAAATTCTGTACACTATAATGTACATTCAAAAAACAAGCCTATGACTGTTTTTACTAAACAATGTTTGTGTCTTAATTGTTTAGTTTTCCTCTTTTATTTCTATATTCCTGACAAAGTAATAAATTCTATTTTACATAAAGGTGTATTTTATAATACATTATAATGACATTTTTTCTTTTAATTCTTGTGAAAAAAAAGTGCGAAAAGAGCATGTTAAGTACGTTTTATTGCAACAGTTTTGTTAGAAAAAACTTTCAGTATGAAGAGTAGAAGTCTTTCAGTGATGTGCTTTTATTTTTACAAGGCCTAAAATGAAACTCCAAAGCGAGTACTGCTTGTTTTTAGCACTCTGCGTTTTTACGTTGAAAACAAAAGATGCAGAGCTACACCTGATCTTTTTTGTTTTTTCTATTAAGAGGAAAGTATAAACCTATGACTAAATGGTAATCTTAATACTAATAATATAAGGTGTAGTAAGAAAGAAAAAAGAAGTGAGAAAAAACAAGAAGAGTACAGTCTTTTTTATCCCCGTTTTCTTTGAGTAAAACAAGGTCTTAGACCGACACCCCCTCGGTCCTAGACCGAAGGGCCTTCGGTCTAGGACCGAAGGGTGCTCAGTCCTAGACCGATGAAATGTCTCGTTTACAGTTTCTTCGCAATTAATATAAAAATCGCTGAGAAGAACCCAATAAATACTCATTGGCAAAGAGCTGAGAAATGGAATTTGAGTAGTCTTTGCATACCTCTGAAGAGAATAAAAGGGCATAGTTCATTAGTCTATCCCATTTGTTCTCCGAAAGGTTATAGAGCTCTTCCAAACCAATATTTTCTTTTAATAAGCCATAGATAATTCCTGCATTGAAATTATCGCCTGCCCCTATGGTGCTTACCGGAGTGATTTGTGGAGGAGTATAACTCTTTTCAATGTGAGCACTGTATAATGTCACCTCTTTTGCACCCGATGTGCAAATAAAATTGGGGCAATAGAATTTAATTTTATTTCGATAGATATCCTGTGGAATAGATAGATCGTACATATTCTGAAAGTCGGTAACCGACCCTCTTACCACATCGGCATATTCCAAATTCTCAATAAAAGAGGCATTTAGTCGCAAAGCCTCCGATTGATGAGTACTTCTAAAGTTAGGATCGTAATAAATTATCGCTTTTTTTTCTTTAGCCAGTTGGAGTATATCTTTTGTTTTCTCTCTTAATACTGGGTTCAACGCATAATACGAACCAAAGAGCACAATGTCGTCGGCTTCAATCTCGGGTAAATCCACATAAAGCTTTTGATGTGTGTAATCTTTATAATATAAGAAACTAGGATCTTCCTTTTCCGATAGAAAGGCTAAAGAAATAGGTGATTTTTGTTCGTTGTTCCAACAAATGTAATCGGTATCAATGTCGTTTTGTTTCATAAAGTTATGTATGATAGTACCCACTTTATCTTTCGATAACTCGCCAATAAAGCTAACTTTAGCACCTAAACGGCTCAATGATAACAGCCCATTAAAAATTGAGCCACCGGGAACGGCAGCTGCAATTTCATTTTCGTTAAAGAGAATATCTAAAATCGTTTCTCCAATTCCTATTACTTTCCGCATAAACCTCTTGATTTTTCACCCAAATAGCCACCGTGGTGACGTTTGGCATAATCTTGCGAGTTAAAACCTGTTTTCTTCATGGTTTGTACCACCAAAATGTCACCAATAACCGTCATTGTGGTAGTTGAAGTGGTAGGAGTCAGCGAAAGTACACAAACCTCTTCCGGATTTCCTGTACCTAAGCATACATCGGCCTCTTTGGCCAAAGGACTGTCTGTGTTGCCTGTAATTACAATAAACTTCAAATCTGGGTTCAAGTTGTGAGCTAAATGAGTCAGCTCAATAATCTCCCGGGTCTTTCCTGAGTTGGAGATGAGAAGTAATAAGTCGTTTTCTTGAAAAATACCCAAATCACCGTGTTGAGCTTCACTGGGATGTAAAAAAACCGCCGGAATACCTGTAGAGCAGAAAGTAGTTGCAATGTTCATGGCTATTTGTCCGGCTTTACCCATACCCGAGGTTACCAGTTTTCCTTTTTTTTGATGAACTTGTTCTACAATAAGTGAAACTGCTTTTTCATAATTATCCGTAATCGGAATATTAAGTACCGCTTGCGCTTCTTGGTGTAGTAAATCTTTTATCTCTTCTTGTTGCATATTTTTGGTTGCTTTAATCTATTGCTGCTATTAATTCTTCCAGGTTATCTACCGAAATCAAGTACATAGATAAGGGATGACGTAGAAGATGTTGCTTTTCCAAATTTTCTAAAAAACGAATTAAGGGGTCGTAAAACCCATTACTATTATATAAAATCACTTTTTTATGATGATACCCTAAGGTGGCTAGTCCCATTACGTGAAAAATTTCGTCTAAAGAACCTATGCCTCCGGGTAATGCTATGATAGAATCTGATTTTTCCAGTAGAATATCTTTTCGATCGCTTAGACTTTGTGTATAAATCTTCTCTTGAGGTAATGTACTTTCTTTTGCTGTACCTTTTAAGAAATCAGGTATAACTCCAATTATTTTACCGTTGTTTTGATGTGTGGCTTCCGATAAGTCTCCCATAAGCCCAACATTGGCTCCTCCATAAACTAAAGTATAGTTATTTTTTCCTATCCAAGTTCCTAGTTGTTT
This sequence comes from uncultured Bacteroides sp., assembly GCA_964528875.1. GTDB lineage: Bacteria > Bacteroidota > Bacteroidia > Bacteroidales > Bacteroidaceae > Bacteroides_E. Next base: position 3,149 of record CAZGUI010000079.1, read on the forward strand.
GGCTATTGCTGTGTATTGACTATCTACACTTGTTGAAGCCGAACAAAAAACACCAATTTTTTTCATTCAGTATCTAGCGTTCATTGAGTATGCAAATATCCATATAATAATAGAAACAACCATAAGTTTTATTGTATTTTTGCAATTCATTCTAAATCCGATTTGTCTATGTTTTATAACCGATATACGCTCCCTAACGGACTTCGCATCATTCACCAGAGCAATCAATCAAATGTTACTTATTGTGGTTTTGCTGTGAATGCAGGTACTCGCGATGAGGCTGATAACGAGTTGGGGCTGGCTCATTTTGTGGAGCATCTAATTTTTAAGGGAACCCAAAAGCGTAGGGCTTGGCACATTTTAAACCGAATGGAGAATGTGGGTGGAGACCTGAATGCCTTTACCAATAAAGAGGAGACTTTGATCTACTCCTCCTTTTTGAATACTCATTTTGAACGTGCTGTCGAGTTATTGGTAGATATTGTGTTTCATTCCACTTTTCCACAACAGGAAATAGATAAAGAGGTGGATGTGATCCTAGATGAAATTCAATCGTATAATGATACACCTTCCGATTTAATTTTTGATGATTTTGAAAACATGGTTTTTAGAGATCACCCCTTAGGTCGTTACATATTGGGAGATGCAGTTGTTTTATCTCATATTCAGAGTGCTGATGCTAGGCGTTATACCTCCTCTTTTTATCAGCCGGGCAATATGGTCTTTTTTGTTTTAGGTGGAGTGGATTTTAAGAAAGTAGTTTCTCTTCTGCAAAAGTACTTTAAGGGTATACCCAATCATTCCGTTAAATTAAACCGCAAAGCACCGGAAGCATATATTCCATACAGGCTTACCAAAGAGCAAGATACCAACCAAGCTCATGTGATGATTGGTGCTCCTTCTTATTCCATGTTAAACCCTAAACGAATAGGGTTATCTTTGTTGAACAATGTATTGGGTGGGCCGGGAATGAATAGTAAGTTGAACTTGGAATTAAGAGAGCGTAAAGGGTATGTCTATAATGTGGAATCCAACCTTTTGACTTTTACCGATTCCGGCTTATTTAATATCTATTTCGGTACGGATTTCAAGAATCGTGATCATTGTGTGGAGTTAACGCTGAAGGAGTTGAGTAAAATGCGTAATGAAAAGATGACCAGCATTCAGCTATCGCGAGCCAAGAAGCAACTGATGGGACAACTCGGTGTAGCCGAAGATAATAACGAGAGTCGTGCTTTAGGAATGGGACGCGCTTTTTTACATTTAGACGACTACAAACCGTTAAATCAAATCTATGAGGAGATAGAGAATTTACAACCGTCCTGCTTACTAGATGTTGCCAACGAGGTATTTGCAGAAGATCAACTCTCTGTATTGTATTATGAGTGATGGGCTGTATTGCCTATAAATAATAAATAGCTTCCGGCCCTTTATGAAAAAGTAAATCCAATATACTTAGATTGGGAAGAAAACCTGTTTGTTGGCTAAATACCTGATAGTAAGGTTTGATTTGAAATTGTGGGTCGTGTTGAGCCACTTCTTTTTTGGGATGAATCACCTCTCTAAAGTCCAATTCATTTGCTAAGAAATTAAAACGATACTCTTCTGTAAACTGTATATTGGGTTGGATGTGAATTAATGAGCAAATCAGTTCTTGCAGTTTAAGGTTAAAGTCGAATAGATAGGTATACATATTCTCATAGAATGGTTGAAACAACTCTTTATAATGCTCGTAATAGGGAGTATTATTGTAGGAAGACTCTATGGCTTTCCAATGCAAATGTCTCCAATTGCCATGATTGGATATCTTCACCTCTTTCATCTCTATTTTTGGCGTAGAAGGCTTTATGGTGGGAACCGTTAATGTAATACTTCCTTGTGGTCCGGAAATGATACATCGGTTGCGATACGTTTGTTTAATGTAATTATCGTGTCTCTCAATATATATTGAAGCGTATTTGTACAGTTTGCTGTAATATTGAATGGGAGCTAAATAAGCTGATGTTAAATAGATCGTTTGTTCAGTGTGCTTACACATGGTTTAAGTTTTTGTTTTTAGCGTACTCGCTTAAAAAATCGATTCCACCGATAACCTTTGAAAGGATTTGAATTGGGCTCTTTGGATAGCCAAATGAAGAACGCCTTTCCTATGATGTGATCGTGAGGAACAAAGCCAAAAACACGAGAATCGGATAGGTTTAATGAGTGATTGCTACTCATCCAGTAGTAATCTTTAGAAAAACTGCACTCTTTTACCCATTGAGCGTTTACAAAGAGAGAATCATTTTTAATCTCTGCTTTCTTTTTCTCGTGTAGAATTAATGTATTCTTTAATAAAGTAATGTTCCAAGGCTTAACTTCTATTTTGATTTTTTTTCCGGGAACTACCAGAGGATAGGTTTCTTGTGCTTGTTTGGCAGGTTTAAGCCAAATTTTATTTCCTATTTCTTGGGTAATCAAGTAATACTCGTATTGGCTAAATGAACTGAAGAGGTTGAGACTGTCTGTTCCCAACTTAATAACAGGGGTAAGGCCAAGTTTAAGCACCACAGAGTCTAGTTCATTCGAGTGTTTTTTGGGGTAAGAGTAGAGTTGTATTTGGTCGGGATTGCTACTTCCCGGATTAAAATATTGATATAGAGAATCTACCCATATCGTATCACCCGGAGCCCCGGTGCATCGATTAATAAAGGTTTCTTTGTTGGCTAAATTTTTCTTGTTTGTGTTTGCAGGATTGTTGAAAACAACAATCTCCTCTTTGTGAACAGGGCGTGTACGCCAGCGACGATAAGGAAAAATTGAAAGTTGAGGAAGTCGAAGTCCATAACTCCATTTGTTAACTAGAATTCGATCTCCATGCCAAAGGCTATTTTCCATTCCCTGAGAGGGAATGGAGTAGGGGGAGCAGACAAAAGTACGAAGCAATACTACGACTAATAGTATTACACCTAAAAAGATTAATATGTATGCTCCTCTCTTTTTCATTAATTGTTAGCTACCCATTTAAAGAGTCTCTTCCATCGAATTTTACCGTTGAACCAACCCCTGTCTTTATCTAATGATAACCAAACAACCATTGGTTTACCTACAATGTGGTCTTCAGGAACAAATCCCCAATAACGAGAGTCTAAAGAGTTGTGGCGATTGTCTCCCATCATCCAGTAGTAATCCATCTGAAAGGTATAATTATCTGTTTTTTCTCCGTTAATAAATATTCCTTCAGAGCCATAGGTTAAAGTGTTACCTTCATATGCCCTAATGCAGCGCTCATAGATGGGTAGATTGTCTGCAGTTAAGGTAAGTGTTTCACCACGTTTAGGAATCCAAAAAGGACCGTAATTTGTGCGATTCCATTTTGTGTATAGGTTCATAGGATACATTTGCCCACTAAAGGTTTCAGGTTCAACGACAATTTTGCTGATTAATTTTTTGTTGTTATTTAACGTGCTGTGCATCTCTTGGGTGAGAGGCAGATGGTAAACAGGATTCATTTTTCCATTGTCATTTTGCGTTACTACACCTAAATCTGTAAGATAAGGGAACCACCCCGGATCATTACTCATTAAAGTTTGATCGTCCTTGCTGATGCCTAACTCACGAAACATATCTTCAGGAATCAAAGGGCCTGTAGTTTCTACAAAATAATTGTGCTGAATACCTTTGGCTGAATCGGTGGGTTTACCGTTAATGTGAACCACTGCATCTATAATTTGCAGTGTATCTCCGGGCAATCCCACGCAACGTTTTACGTAATTCTCTCTTCGATCTACCGGACGGTGAACCACTTTTCCATAAATCTGTGGGTTCTCTAAGATATGTTTCCTTCCCGCATTGTAATACAAGTCGAAAATGTTTTTTTGTTCCCATCGTGTCAGGCTATCCATCTCTACTTTTTTGGGATAGTAACGTCTTCCTTCTCTGTAAGCCAAAGAATAAAAATCTTCTTGCTGATTGTTGAGGGCAACCGTATCGCCTGCCGGGAAATTAAAAACCACGATGTCATTAAGCTCTACTTTTCCGGTTCCTTTTACCCTTTTATACTTCCATTGTGGCCACTCAATGTATGATTTAGTGTTGAAAAAAGGAAGAGTATGTTGTGCCAGAGGCATAGAAAGTGGAGTGTTGGGTACTCTTGCCCCATAACTAACCTTACTTACGTATAGGAAATCACCCACTAACATGGTCTTTTCTAAAGAAGAAGAAGGGATTTGATAGTTTTGAAAAAGGTAGATGTTTACAAAATAAACAGCAACTAAAGCAAAAACAATGGCATCTACCCAACTCATTATGGTTCGGACAGCAGAATTTTTAGATATTTTCCACCATCCCCATGGAATTTTCTTGGTTATGTATATGTCAAAGATAAAGGGAACTACAATTAATCCCATCCAACTTTGAACCCAGATTAAAAAGAGTAGATAAAGTATGATAACAAGGAGGAACTTCCTCCATTGTTTTTTGCTGACTTGCTTCATGTTATTTTGTATTTATTCGTATAAGAAAGGGAATAAGTCTTTCATTCCTAGATACCCTTTGTTCATTGCAGTAAATTCAGCCGCAATGACAGCACCTAATGCAAAACCCTCTCTGTTTTTTGCATTGTGGGTAATGGTTATTTCATCTTCGGCTGAATCGTAAGTTATGCTGTGGATACCAAAAATTTCTCCTTCCCGAATAGAATCTATCTCTAATTGTTCTTTAGATTGACTCACTTCATTAACCCAAGAGGTTTTACGGTCGATGTCATGTAGAATTTCCTCGGCAAGAGTAATGGCTGTACCACTAGGAGCATCTAGTTTGTGAATGTGATGCGTTTCAGACATCTTTACATCGTAGTTGGTAAATCGATTCATTATTTGAGCTAATTTACGATTGACAGCTGAAAAAATAGCCACACCTAAGCTAAAGTTAGAAGACCAAAAAAAAGTTTGTCCCTCTTCCTCACAGAATCTCTTCATATCGTCTCCATGTTCTTCTAACCAACCTGTACTTCCCGAAACCACTTTTACTCCGGCTTCAAAAGCTCTTAAATAGTTTTGGTATGCCACTGTTGGATTGGTGAACTCTATAGCCACATCTGCACTCTTGAATGCTTCAGACTCAAATTCTATTTGGTTTTTTATATCAATTATGGATACAACTTCGTGACCTCTTTTCTTGGCTACTTTTTCAATTTCTTTTCCCATTTTTCCGTAGCCTATGATTGCAACCTTCATCTTGTTTTATTTTTTATCTGTCTAATCTGTAATTCGTTGATAGACAAAGATAATATTTTTCTTATATTTGCTAGTTATATTAACCATTTGTTAACATGGAACTTCTTCTGCATTATGTCTGGAGGCATAAGATTTTCCCCTTGTACCCCCTTAAAACAACTTCAGGTTTAGAGTTAGAAATTATTGACCCAGGACTTCCTAATATTCATTCCGGTCCCGACTTCTTCAACGCTAAGCTTAAAATTAATCATCTACTTTGGATAGGTAATGTTGAGATTCATCAACACGCTTCGGATTGGTTTTTGCATAAGCATCAAACCGATAGACGTTACGACTCTGTGGTTTTACATGTTGTGGAAGAAAGCGATTGTGAAATCACAAGGAGTAATGGAGAGGTGATACCCCAATTGGAATTGGTTGTTCCTAAGGAAGTCACAGTTCGATACAAAGAATTGATTCATGAGGATGTTTATCCTAAGTGTTACCTTATTTTACCTCAATTATCAAAGCTGACTATTCATTCATGGTTAACAGCCCTTTGTCTGGAGAGATATGAAGAGCGTGTAGCGCATTGGTTAAAGTGTTTGAAGCAGCAAAAGGGAAGTTGGAGAGAAACTTTTTTTATTCAGTTGGCAAGAAACTTTGGTTTTGGAGTGAATGGAGAGGCTTTTGAATATTGGGCAGGACAACTCTCTTTCAAAGGGATTCAGAAACATAGGGATAACTTGTTTCAGCTGGAGGCATTGTTTTTAGGGCAAGCCGGGTTATTAACAGAGAATCCGGTAGATAAAAAAGAGGAAGAGTATTTTTCTGCGTTAAAGAGTGAGTATCAGTTTTTACAAAATAAGTTTAATTGTCAATCCATTGAGTTGGAGTGGTGGCGATTTTTACGATTGCGTCCAAATAATTTTCCTTATGTGCGATTGGCTCAGTTAGCCTATTGGTGTCATGCAAAAGAGGGTATCGAGAGTGAATTGTTAGAGTGTGAAGATTATACGGAGGTGCTGAGTTTGTTGCAAGTGCAAACTTCACCTTATTGGGATACACACTACACCTTTGGAAAGAAATCCCCTCTCAAGATAAAGTGTTTAGGTAAATCTTCCTTGCGGTTGTTGTTGATTAATACCATCATTCCTTATCTTTTTGCATATGGCATTTATCATCACCAAGAGAAATATAAGTTGAGAGCAGAAGAGTGGTTGGAGGCACTTAATGCTGAAAACAACCGTATTGTAAGAACTTGGAGTGGGGCTGGTGTTCCTGTGAATTCCGCCACTGACTCTCAAGGAATTATCCAATTGCAGAAGAAGTACTGCGACACGAATAAATGTCTTTACTGCCGTTTTGGGTATCAATATCTTTTAAATAAAATAGGGTGATAATAAAAAAGAATCACTTCTTTGGTCATACATGTAAATAAATATTATTTTTGAAAGATTACAAACCTAACAATAAAAAAATGCGAGTTTTAAGTCTTATACTCATCTGTTCTTTCTCCCTCTTCTGTAACTCTAAGAGTATTTATATTGAAATTGAAAATGGGACTTCTCAAAGTAGAACGACTGAAATGATAGAAATATATCAAGAGGAGATTCTAAAGTTATTGGATGTGAATAGCTTTGAAAATCTTAAAGTGGTGGATGAGGAGAATAGAGAGGTGGATTTTCAATTGACATCGGAAGGAAAGCTAATCTTTTTGACTAGTGTAGGTGCAAAGAGTAACAAGAAATATAAAATAGTAGAAGGTGTGGCTCAATCTATGGATACCTTGGTCTTGGGGCGTCAGTATCCTGAACGACTGGATGATATTGCTTGGGAAAATGATTTAATGGCTTATAGAACTTATGGACCTGCTTTTCAAAATAGGGGTAATTTAGGTTATGGCTACGATGTTTGGACTAAGAGTGTAACTCATCCTGTGGTAGAAGAACGTTACAGAAAAGAGTTGCAAGAGAAAATTTCTTATCACGTGGATCATGGAGATGGTATGGATCGTTACGGTGTTGGTCCTTCATTAGGTGCCGGAGCGAATGCTTTACTTCGTGAAGCTGAAATTATATACTCAAAGAATTATATAGATTATGAAATTTTAGATAACGGTCCTTTGCGTTTTTCTGTGCGTTTATGCTTTCAGCCCTTTACTGTAGGTAAGAACGAGAATGTAGTGGAGGAGCGAATTATCTCTCTTGACAAAGGCAGTCATTTGAACCGTACTGTTATTCATTATCAAAACTTGAATGAATCATTAGAAGTACTGGCAGGCATAGTGGTTCATTACCCTAATGATGATACCTATGCAATTTACAAAGATAGAGGGTACATTGCTTATGCTGATCCTACTGAAGACATGAGTGGTGATAGTGGAGAAATCTTTGTAGGCCTAAGTTTTCCCTATGGAGTGGAAAGAACTGAATTTATGTCATTCTCACAAGAGAGGATAGATCAGAGTAAAGGAAAAATCTTAGGGCATTTAGTAGGGATTAATCAGATAAAACCAGAAGAAGAGTTTACCTATTATTGGGGTGCTGCATGGAGTAAGGCTCACTTTGGTAATTTAGAGGCTTGGAATCAGTATCTGCACCAATTCACCGAACAAAAGAAAACTCCTTTAATGGTGTCTCTTGCTTTAAGTAAATAGTACCTAATAATCTTTTCACTTTTTAAGTAATCTGTAGGTG
>CAZGUI010000080.1:0-10577 GCA_964528875.1 uncultured Bacteroides sp.
TTAAATTGTAATTATTTATCTCATCATAGGATGAGAAAGTTGTAATGACACATTGAACCTAGACAAAGAATATTTTTGACATTTGTAAAAGATGTCATATCTTTGCAAGATTAAATTGGTATCATTTACACATTTATAAAAGACACTAGAAAAACGCTAATCAACATTTCTATTAATATCATACAATAACAAATATAGCTATTCGAGGCTATAAATATTTAAAAGTTTTATATGAGCAAAAGAATAAATATTTATTTTTCATTATTGCTTTTCAGCTTAGTTGTTGCATCATTATCGACACAGGCACAAAAAAAGCACACCTCACAAAACAATCATGAATATTGGTTTCTTCAAAAAAATGACACATTATTAGGAGTTAATTATATAGAGCTGAACAAACTTATCAAAAAAGAGAACAAAGCACCTAAAAAACAAATTATTGTTTCCATTATTGATGCGGGGTTTGATTTTAGTCATCCAGAAATAAAAGACTTAGTGTGGACAAATAGTAAGGAAAAGCCTGCAAACAATAAAGATGATGACTGCAATGGATACATTGATGATATCCATGGTTGGAACTTTTTAGGAAATGCTTCAGGACAGAACATAGAAAGAGCTGCGACAGCAGCTTTTAGAGAGTACAAGAGACTAAGAAAAAAGTATGTTAATGTCGATACAACATCCTTATCAGCAACGCAAAAAAAAGAATATGATTATTATAAATTGATGGAAAGAGAGGCCAGATTAGACACATATATTCTCTTTGAAAGACATCTTGCTAGTATCAATCATTTATACAACACATGTGACTCGCTCATGACCGAATGCTATGGAAATAAGCAAACAACAGTAGAAGATTTTTACAAAATAGAAGTAAAAGATACTACAGGAATTATGGAGCCACTCACAACAGTTGCTTTAAATGTTTCAGTTTTCTCAAAGGATAAACTATGGAGTGAAGTTGTGGAAGAAAAAAGAGCTGAATATGAATTAGCACATAATCGTGTAAAAAGCCTTGATGATTATAAAGATGATCCCCATTTTAAAATAGGGAATAGCCCTGATGACTTTCAAGACTATCGCTATGGAAACAATCACATACATATAGACCCATATCATGGTACAATGGTCGCGGGTTTAGTCGGATTAGCGCATAGTAAAGGCTTAGCCGATATTGAGATAATGGGAATTCGCTCCGTTCCCACCGCTGGTGATGAATATGACAAAGACATAGTTGCCGCTATTCGCTACGCAGTTGATAATGGAGCTAAAGTTATCAATATGAGTTTTGGCAAGAAGCACTCTCAATATAATGAAGAAGTTGAAACAGCAATAAAGTACGCACAAAAACATGATGTCTTAATCGTCAAATCTTCAGGTAATGACGGAGAAAACACAGACTTGTATCCAAACTATCCTAGAGGAATAGATGTAGAAGGAAACATTTTCGATAATATAATTATAGTAGGTTCGTCATTAAAGAATGGCACTTTAGCCCCTTTTAGTAATTACGGTGCAGAATCAGTAGATATTTTAGCCCCTGGAGAGAAGATCACGTCAACTGCTCCAGATAATGAATATGACATAGAAAAAGGGACAAGTTTATCAGCTCCAATTGTAACAGGAGTTGCTGCATTGATAAGAAGTTACTTTCCTGATTTAACTTCCAAGCAAGTTAAGAATATTATTGTGGAAACTGCTACAAATGTTGCAGACAATAAAACTCAACTTCCTGGAAAAGATGGAGAGATAGTAACTATGCAATTTACCAATCGAGCAGGAGGTATTATAAATACTTTTGAAGCATTCAGAAAAGCAAGTGAAATAAGTAAATATGACTTATAAAACAAATTTTAAAATGAGTAAAAGAGTAGTGAGAAGGCTCTTTCTGTTGAGCATCGCTATGCTCACAGCACAACTATATGCCCAACAGACAGATATATCTATTGCAGACAAGTTTTCATCAGACAGCTTGTATTCATTGATACGCAACCCTAGTGTATCAATAAACTGGATTGACGATAAAGACAATTCATTTTACTACCGATTAGAAGAATCTAACGATTTCAGGTATTATCTATTCAACTGCAAAAAAGAAAAGAAAACAAAGCTCTTTACTATGCAGGAGATATTGAAAAAAATGGATAAAATGGGGTTCTCAGATGAAGTAGCGGACTCCACTGCAAAATCACGCATCTACAAATTGGATTTTAATCCATCCAACTTATCTTATTGTGATTTTAAATTCAAAGACAACCTGTTTAGATATAATATACAATCAAAAGAACTGACGAGAAGGCTAGATACCGAAGAAAAAAAGTCAAAACCACTTTACAGTTTACCTAGTAAAGGTAATCAATGGGCAAAACATTCTTCAGATAGTTTGTTCTATTTGACAACTTTAAATCATAATCTTTTTTTATTTAATACGGTAACAGGTGATAGTCTTCAACTCACCAATGATGGTGAACACTATTATTCTTATGCATTAGGTGGCAACTCTGACCGCACATCTACTAAGCCCCAAGGAACGCCAATTGGAGAGTGGATTGGAGACAGTCATGTCTTTTTTCTTATTAGAGAAGACAAACGACGTGTTGGTACTATGAGCATTGTTGATAATTTGAATGAGCCACGTCCAAAATTACGAACCTATAAATTTGAAATACCCGGAGATAAGGAGGTGATACAGTACGATGCTTTTATCGTTAATGCAGATAGCAGCAAAATATACAATATAGATATATCAAAATATCCTGACCAAAAAATTGAGACACCTAGATTTTCTGGGTATATACAATCAAAAAATGACGTCTATTTTATTCGTCGTCCAAGAACTAATGATAAAGTCGAGTTATGCCGAGTAAATATTCATACCCACCGCGTAAGTACTGTCATTTCTGATGATTGCTCACCAAGACTCAATGAACAACTTTTCAATTATAAACTTCTAAATAAAGGAAAAGAGATATTGTGGTGGTCAGAACGAAGCGGAAGAGGAAGTTATTATTTATATTCAGAAAATGGGGAGTTACTGAATCAAGTTACCCCTGAAAAGTTTATAGCTAGCACAATTGTTAATGTTGACGACAGTGTTAGCCGATCAATAATAGTTGAAGGATATGGAGGAGAGAAAAACATCAATCCTCATTATAAGCAATTTTATAAAGCAAGTCTTGATAAGCCAAATAACACTGTGTTACTTACACCTGGGAACGGAGACCATTCTATTAATTTATCACCCGACAAGAGCTATTTCGTAGACACATATTCTCGTATGAATCTTGCTCCCATAAACGAAGTTCGTGATGAAAATGGACGCTTAATCTCCGAAATAGCTCGTGCAGATTTCTCTGCACTTTACGAACGTGGTTGGAAAGAACCAGAGGTTGTTGAGTTTATTGCAGCAGACTCAATAACAAAATTATATGGAGTTGTGTACTTGCCTTTTGATATAAAACCCAACAAAAAATATCCTATTATATCTAACGTATATCCTGGACCACATACAGATTTAATGCCACAAAAATTTTCCCTCGATGACAATTACAATCAATCACTAGCACAACTTGGGTTTGTTGTAATAAATGTAGCTTATCGAGGGAGCGGACCCTATCGCGGACGAGACTTTTACATTTTTGGGCACAACAATTTACGTGATTACCCTTTATCTGACGATAAGGCTGTAATTAAGCAAGTTGCAAATAAATACCCTTTTGCAGATATTAATTGTGTAGGTATTTACGGACATTCTGGTGGTGGATTTATGGCAGCAACGGCAATGCTTACTGATCCCGACTTTTATAAAGTAGGAGTTGCAGCATCAGGTAATTACGACAATAATATTTATACTCGCTGGTGGGGAGAAACTTTTCATGGGGTAGAAGAAAAAAGAGACAGCATAGGAAATATTTCTTTTGAAAGCAATATACCTACAACAATTGAGCTTGCTGAAAATTTAAAAGGGAATTTATTACTGATTACTGGAGATGTAGACATCAACGTCCATCCTGCAAATACATTTCGACTAGCAAAAGCTCTAATGAAATCCAATAAGCGGTTTGATATGATGGTTTTTCCTGGTATTGATCACGGATTGGGTGATAAGTATTATATTAATCTCATACGATATTACTTCGTTGAAAATCTTTTGAAAGAAAAACAAAACAATATTGATATTATAAATCACAAATAAAAAAATGGAAAGAACTAAAAGTTTCAGACTATTGAAAAAGATAATATTTGCATTAACAATAACATCCATTTGCTTTTCAAATGTAGTTGCTCAAGAAGCAACCGATAAAATTACTGTGCAAGGCACCGTTAAATCTGATTCAGGTGAACCTTTAATTGGTGTTTCTGTTTTAGTCGTTAATACAGACACTGGTGTTTCAACTGACCTTGATGGCAACTATAATTTGACAGTAAAACAAGGGGCAACTCTTCGTTTTAGTTATCTAGGGTTTCAAACTCGAAATATCAAAGTTTCAACAGAAGATTTGGATGTGACACTAATAGAGGATATTAAAAGCCTTAACGAAGTTATAATAACTGGCTATTCACAGAAAGAGCTACGTAAAAGCACGGGATCAGTAGGGGTACTAAATGCTGACCAGATTAAAGATGCACCTCTCGACAATATAGACAAACTATTGCAAGGTAAACTTGCAGGTGTAAGTGTAACATCTCAATCGGGACGTCCTGGAACTGCTGCTAAAATTCGTATCAGAGGGACTAGTACAATAACAGGAAATGCAGAGCCGCTATGGGTTGTAGATGGTGTTCCTTTGCAAAAAGACATACCTCCTGCAAGTTCAAGTTATATAAAATCAGGAGATTTTAGTGATATATTTGCAACTGGGGTTGGAGGAATCAACCCTTTAGATATCGAGTCAATAACTGTGTTGAAAGATGCTGCAGCTGCAGCTATATATGGTTCAAGGGCTTCTGGTGGTGTGATTGTTGTTGTTACAAAAAAAGGAAAAGCTGGTGATTTGCGCATCAACTACTCAGGTTCAGTTTCATTGCAAACTAGCCCACAACGTAATGCTAACTTAATGAATTCGCGCCAAAAAATTGCATACGAAGAAAGTTTATGGAACGAGTTTTCTAAAGAAGGATACGAAGCATCACAAAATGGAGCAGTTTCTGCATACTATCCTAGAGTAGGATTAGTGGGAATAGTTCGTTCAGGATACGGTCAATTCAAAGATATGTCTTTAGAAGAGAGAAACAACTACTTGAACCAAGCAGGAGAATCTACAACAGATTGGTTTGATGCTCTATTTAGAAACTCAATATCAACAAATCATCATTTATCATTGTCTGGAGGATCTGAAAAAACAACATACTATATATCTGGAGGATATAGCCAAAATAACGGTTTAGTACTACGTACAGATTATGAAAGCTATAATCTAAATGCGAAAATAAACGCAAATCCTTCATCAAAAATTTCTTTTGGATTAACAACTGATTTTTCATATCAAAACGCAACTTCACCATCCAACAATGTAAATATGTTTAATTATGCATATTTTGCTAATCCTTATGAGAAGCCATATAACTCCGATGGTTCTTATGCAGCAGATCAAACATATTTTATGCTTAGTAAAATTAACGGAGGGTTTATTTCGATTCCCCCAAATGGATTTAATATCTTTCGTGAAATTAATGAAACAACATCAGACAACTCCAGCGCAAATATGACACTTACTGGGAATATGATATGGCGAATTATTAATGGATTACAATTTAATGGACTAGCTTCTTTCTCTTATGTAGCAGACAACTCTGACAATATTAATGGAAAAGATACCTATGCATCTTACATTGATCGTCCTTTTGAAAAATCAACTTTGCTGTCTAATAGAACATACGGTTCTATTACACAACAATCTGCATACAACAAAAATTATTTATTACGCGGACAATTAAACTACAACTTTAGTGTTGGCGAATCAAGTATAGTAAGCTTAATAGGAGGTTCGGAAATTAGGAGTTCTTACGCAAAAAGTATTTTTGCAAAAAGATACGGATATGACCCTGTTTCAGGTAATCATGCCATGCCTATTCCACAGCCTAATGAAAACGGTGACTTTGACTATGACACCATGGTTCGATATGGACGAACCATGGATGCTCTACAAGGTCAAAGTATAACAGAAAATGCCTTTGCCTCTTTTTATGGTGCTTTCGACTATATTTTTGACAATAAATATATTGCGAATTTTTCTGCACGTACGGATGGCTCAAATAACTTTGGAAGTAAAGAGCAATTTAATATGACTTGGTCAGCAGGATTATCATGGAATATTGATGAAGAAGAGTTTATGAAACCTTTATTCCCAATTATTAGTTCTATGACTATGCGTCTAGCTACTGGTTATACGGGGGGAGTTAATAAGAGTGTGTATCCAATACTTATTATGGACTATCAGTCAACTTTCCGCACAACTGAGGATGATTATTATCGTATGGGTTCGATTCGTAATGCTCCTAACCCTCATTTACGTTGGGAGAAAACTAGAGATATAAAAGCTGCACTTGATATGGCATTTTTTAAAAACCGGGTGCGGTTTTTAACTGAAGTATACCATCGAAAAGGTATGGATTTGGTTACAGCAGTAAAAGTTCCATCTACTACAGGTTTTACAAATCAAAGCTATAATACATCAGAACAAATTAATCAGGGTATTGAATTTTCTCTTTCAGGTTCAATTATACGTAAGGAGGACTTCAAACTAAATGCTTCGGCAAACATTGCTTATAATAGAAACAAGCTCACTAAATATAACCCGCCTACAGAATCTTTGTTTTCAAACTATTATGTAGGATATCCACAAGGTAAAATATTTATAGGCAAAACAACTGGAATTAATCCTGAAACAGGAATTTATAATTATGAATTACGACCCGACGCAGAAATAACCGACATCTCTGATTATCGTAAAATGAAAAACTATATTTTTTATGTAGGAACATCTGTTGCACCTTGGACAGGAGGGCTATCAACAAGTGCAACGTATAAAAAACTAACATTAAGCGTAGGGGGAGCTTTCTCTATTAATGGCAAAGTATTAAACAAAATAAACCCTCCTGGAGGATCTTCATTAGTGAATAGCGGAGGTGATGGAGAACCAATTCCAAGTATTCGTAATGATTTATACGTAGGTCATTACAATACAGTGCAAGATGCAATGTACCGATGGACAAAGTCTAATCCGGTGACAGATGGCTACCCTCGTTTAATAGATATTAATGGACCACGTCTCTATTTAGATCGAGATCAACCTACATCTAGCCAAGCTACTGATGCAATTTTTCTAGAAGATGTTTCATATTTAAAAATAAGCTCTCTGTCACTTCTTTACACTCTTCCAGAAAATAAGATTAAAAATCTTGGACTTCAAAATATGGGAATTACATGTACAATGAATAACCTATTCACCTTTACGAATTACACGGGTATCGACCCCGAAATGCCAGGAGTAGTATATCCACAAAGCCGCTCGTTTTCGTTAGGTATAAACATTGGTTTTTAAAAAAACATCTATATAATATGAAAATTAAAATATTTATCATAACAGCGCTTGTAGCATTCGTTTCGTGCACTGAATATCTCGACATTAAGCCCTATGGAAAAACCATACCTAAAACAGCAGAAGAATTTGCTTCATTGTTGCACGAAACAATCAATAAAATTGATTATGGTGAGCCTAATATTGTAGGCGACATGGGAACAACAGCAGATTATGCTTGCTTTAGTGACAATCTAGAAACAAACCTTACACAATATCCAGCAGGAAGGGTTCTTCCCACCTATATCGGTGATAGACTCTTAAGCAAACAATTTACCTATATTAATCTTTATGAAACAATTCGGACAGCGAATATTATTATTGGTAATCTAGATGAAGACAAAACACAAGAAGTCAAAGATGTATTAGGAACAGCATATGCATTACGGGGTGTGTCCTATTATCAGCTTTTACGTCAGTTTTGTGAACCTTATGACGAAACAGGAACAAATAGTGAGTTAGGGGTGCCATTGGTTACAGAGTTTAATATGGAGGAAAAGCCAATTCGCAGTTCGCGAAAAGAGACCGTAGCGCAAATTGAAAGAGACTTTGAAACAGCAATAAAATATAACATTTCAGAAGAAGTGTACCGCTTCAATAATGATGTTATAAAAGGCTATTTAGCTAGACTCTATTTTTGGACACAAGAATATGACAAAGCCGTTGAACAAGCTGAAGAACTTCTAAAGAAGTACCCATTGCTAGAGGGCGATAGTTATAAAGAGATGCTAATTTCACAACGAGCACGAAAAGGGAACACATTAATAAAATCTGAAATAGTGGCAGATGGTAGCACATCATTGGGTCAGTCAGGCATAAAAGGATCATTATCAGCACGACCAATAAGCAAACGTTTTATTGATTTATTTGAGGAACAAGAGAATGATGTTCGCTATGACCTTTTCATTGGAAAGAAGCGTATCTTTGCAAAGAACATATTTGCATCAATGCGGAGCGCAGAATTTGCTCTTATTCTTATGGAAAGCTACTATCATTTGGGAAATGAAAACAAAGCCATTAATTTACTTAATGATTTACGTCAAAAACGCATTTCACCCTATACACCCTATACATTATCTACACTGCCTAGTATTAATAAGGATGACTATATTAAAGTAGATGCAAAGGGACAACCCCTTACACCATTAATATACGCTATTCTGGCAGAACGTCGCAAAGAACTCTTTCTTGAAGGCGACAGATGGTTTGAACTTAAGCGTAATGGAAGACCAGAGTTTTGGGTAGCCAGGCAAGGTTTAAAGTATTATACGCGTAAGTTTATGTATACTTTCCCTATTCCTATAGAAGATATATTGTTAGTAGATGGACTAATACAGAATGATGGATACAACAAAACAAAGTAAAAATATAACAATGAGTAAAAATACAATTAAAATTATTTCTCTTTTCACTCTATTATTTGTAGCATCATGTGAAAAGTCAGATGAACTTCCTCCAGTAAATGAAGGTTATACTACAGGATATATACTGCCTGAGGCTACTCCACTTACTGACGAAGATAGGATTCTTATTGAAGAACAAGAAACTGAATATTATTTAAACGCGAAATAAACATTCTATTATTAATTATTTAAAACAACAAGAAAATGAAAAAATTAGCATTTGCACTATCATTATTGCTCGTTATTTTCGTTGGATGTAGTAAAGATGACGACACTCAACCAACATTAACGTTCGAAAAAGCATCTTATCCTTTGACTAAAGGATCAGTTGAAGTTAAATTAAATGTTAGCGACATTGATTTAAATTCACTAACAACACCTGTAAGCATACCTGTACAAATAGGAGGAACAGCTGTAAAAGGAGAAGACTATACCCTTTCTGCAGAAAAATTTGTATTAGGTGGTTCTGAAGAGTCAAAATCTATAACAGTTACAGCAAAAGACAACTATGATGAAGCAAAAACCATCACACTTACTTTAGCTAATGTTCCGGGATACTCTCTTGGAAACACACCAATGACGACAATCAATTTAGGTAAGAAAGACCTAATAATGTACTCGTTCACAAAAAGGACTGCACTGATGAGTGGAGGAGTTACAGTTAGCTTCGACCTATATAACTCGGCAGATGGTAGCGCCTACGTTGCCGAAGAAGAAATTTCTATTCCTATAGTTGTTGACGAAACAGAATCAACAGCTGTCCTTGGGGAACAATTCTCTTTTGATGGAGATGCAAAAGTTGTTATTCCTGTTGGGAAAAGCTCTGGTAATGTGAAACTAAAATACATTGCTCCTGTTGTTCAAGATAAAGATATCGTTGTTCTGAAAGCAGACCTTGATGGAAAAAAGGGTTTTGTCAAAGGACAGTATGTAGATTGTAAAATCTCTATATTAGGCGACTATGCCGATAAGATAATAGGCGATTGGGTAATGAATGAACTTGTTACTGATAAGGAAAACATGGACGCCACGTGGGGTGGTAGTGTTACTTTCACCAAAGAGAATGGATTCCCTGAATTTAATGCAGAAGATAAATTAAGCATTGGAGATAATGGTTTGACAACAGAGTTTAAGTCAACTTTTAAAAATTATTTTGGTGAGCAATCTGGCATTACAATCGGTGAAGAATTGGAGTTAAGAAAAAGCTTGTTTGAAAAAATAACACTTCAACTATTAGAATTGACTAATATAAACCGTTTGTTCTCAGCTTCAGAAACAAGTGAAGATGACAAAGCTATAATAGGTGTTCGCATCACAGAAGAAGGACTGTTAGATGTATATATACTAGATTATTACTCTAAGAGCTTTGCTCCTGAGTTCATTGATTTTGGCATGTATGGTGAAGATAAACCAGTAGCTACAATGTCTGGAGTATTCTTAAATTTCACGATGAAAAAAGCAGAATAAAAATATTTATCATTTAAAGCTTAACGTTGAGAACAATGATGTTTAATTATCATTGTTCATGAAACAATACTTTACCCCTAAAATCTTATATCTTGATTTTAGGGGTAAAATTTATGACTAGAATTTG
>CAZGUI010000081.1:0-10445 GCA_964528875.1 uncultured Bacteroides sp.
ATAGTCATAATTACGTAGCCACATTTATTAGTTTTAAGAAAGGTTTTGCATAGCGATGCAAAACCTTTTTTAATTGTCTTTCTTCGATTAATAAAACTTAGGGTATAGTCTTCCTAGGATACTTAAAATGATAGCTATAATACAAAGAATAGAAACGCCTACTCCGGCCCAAAAGAAAAAGTTCCAGATGAATCGGCTTTTGCGTCTCCTTGATAAAAAGACCGTGATACTTATCATAATAATTGTTATTAGAATCGTATTCATTTCCTATCCTCTTTAAGTAATCTGTGTTCTTGTGTTTGCAAAGCCTTGAATTCAATACAGATTTCTCCGTAAAAATCTGTATTTATCTCCATCGAAGCCAGGTAGCCATACGCATCTACTGTACCCCCTTTAGTAAGTATGTAGTCGTAAAGTTCTTTATATCCTCTTGCTATAAATCCCATTTGTACTCCTTCTTCATTATAGACGGCTATTGTATCACCATTTTCTATGCCACCTGTCTGTGCTTCAGCATATCCTCTGAACTCTCCCACCTTATGAAAGGGGATGTTTAGAAAAGACATTCCTACTAATTTATGCTTAACATATCCATTCTGTACTAGAAGATTGATTTCTCTGCCTGTTCCATATTCCCCTAGTCTATCTACATCTTCTTCTACTAGTTGATACGTATCAGCATTTTTTTTTGTAGCTTTTGAGTAATAAAGAAAAATCACAAAACCTACCACAATAGCTCCTATTAATAAAATTAAACTCCAGTGCATAATCTTTTCGTTTTAGTCTAAAATATCTTTCGTTTTAAGGTCTATACGATGTGTTTTCTTAGCTATGTGCTGATCTGCAGAAACTAAGTCGTAATTAAGAGTTAGTACATTCGATTTTATCGCATAAGTTGCATTTTGTACATTTGAATTTTCGGTTTTATAATCAAATACAATTGTCTTATCGGTTTTTGCTTTCTCGAAATTGTAGAAATCTATTTTAACTTCTTGTGCAGGAACCTCTTTTTCTGGTAGATGAAGAATACACACTTCATTTTCAGAAATCATCTCTAGTATGCCATCTAAGGGATGAAGTTTAGATTGTATTTCTTTGGTAGTATTTCCATTGAAATCAAAGTAAACATAATCTTTTAAGTGATCCTTGAAGTTCTTGTCCGCTTTGTCATACTTGGTGACACCTGCCAATATCCATTTTCATACTCCTTGAATAGTATATAAAACCAATGTGTATTTGCAATAACCCACCGATGTTTGTTGATAATCTTATCATCTTTCACAAAATAGATAAATTCTTTAACTGCAGGAGCCGCAGAATACCAATCCATAGAAATTTTGACATGAAGAGTTGCAATAGGGTTATTATAATGGCATGCTCTTAAATGATAAAATTTGGGGAGAAACGTAACTGTAGTGTTATTCTTTTCCGGAACAACATTACTCCCGATATCATCTTTTATGTGAAACAATACTTCCTTGAATATAAAAGGTTCAAGTTTTCCTTGAACTCTCATGATATTCAACTGGTTGTCCTTCATAAATATTACATGAAATTCATTGGCTTGAGTTTGATATTTGGCATGCGAATCGGGGATTTTATACCTAGATAAAAAGTGATAAATATTCTGTATAGGATAAGAGTTACTATCCTGGTTAGGATTATGGCTATAATCCTCTTCTTTAGTACAATAAGATACAAGTAGAGGAGGAATGAGTAGAAGTATGAGTAGTTGTTTCATAAGATTTGCTTTAAAATGAATTGAATATTTTATTATTGTGAAATGTGTGGGCGTAATCTTTTATATGAATTATAAGATGCTTCTATTAATGGATTAATTAATAGGGGGTCTTTAGATGTGTGAAGGTTAAACAGCAATATACTATTAATTCGTTAAATTACAAAGAGTTAAACCATCTGTTTTTCTGCTTTTTTGATGTTGAAAAACATACAAATCACAACTGCAATTATAGCAATATAGGCAGGTTAAAATAGGAGTTAAGAGACAATTGATAAAAGAAGAAAGTGAGGTGTTTTAGAATCTACATTCATTGACTTCTTTACAAGAAGTGAAAAATGAGATGAAGCATACCAAAATTGGGGGTTCTTGAAGAATAGCTCCAATTTGTTACTTACTTGGAGGGTTGTTCCCTCTTCCTTTACCGGAAGGGTTACCGGTTGTGCTTGGTCCATTGGGTGGGCGACTGGTTGATTTTGCCATACTAACTAATTAAAAATAAATTAATTTCTTCTCAAGATAAGGAAAAACTTAATAAAACTGCTATTTAGAAAGGATAAGTGTTTTAACACGTGGTGTTTATGTCGAATCTTTATTTGGGTAAACAGAGTATTATTGATAGAATTGTGAAAACTAGTTTTATGATTGCAAAGTGCAAGAACTAGTTCCTCTGTTTATATTGTAGCTTAAGTGTTAGTTTGAGATACTTGCTAAGCGAAGATACTAATTGTGTAATTTATGTATAAAACAGCAAGTGAAGATCTTCTTTCAATGCTGTTTTATACTATAATTTACTTTGTTCTTTAGAATTCGAAGCCAGCTTTCAGTGCGAAACCTCCACAGGTAACACCTTCAGCTTTTTGGTATGTATATCCAAGCCCAACATTTACTGCTGTTTTTTTACCTAAACCAATTCTGCATCCAGCAGATGTAGCTAGATAAAAGCCGATAATATCTAGGCCTGTATATCCAATTTTAAGATCAACAAAGGGAGCTATTTTGTTGTCTAGGATGTTTGTGCGGATATTGGCAAATATCGGCATACCGTACCATTCAATATCGTTATAGTAGTTTATTCCTATTCCCCCTCCTACATATAGATAAGGGTTAAACTGGTAGCCGTGAGAGGTGTTTAGTTCAATTCTGTCTTCTCCAAAATCACCTGTGCCTATAGTGTATCCCACTTCAGCAAAACCTTTATATCCCTTTTTTGCTCCACTCCCATTATTTATTGTTGAAGCAAATTTATTTTTATGTTGTATTGCTTCTTTTGTTATTTTTTCAACCTCGGATATTTTATAAACAAAGATGCTACCATCATTTGTTTGCACCTTCAATGATTCACCTGGTCTTTGTTCAACCACAGTACCATAAATAATGCTTCCATTTTTTAAATAAACGACTTCCTGTAACTTTTTATTTTGTGCATAGCAGATAGAAATACTTCCGATAAAGAGTGTAAATATTAAAATTAAATTTTTCATGAATAATTTATTTTGTTAGATTGAGAATTGGAACATTTTGCTCCTTTATTAAAATTTTTATAGATTTTATGTATAATCTGTATCTGTAGTAGTTATTATTATTTTTTGATGGTTTATTTTGAGGCAATCGTTACTTCATTAATTCGGATTATTTTTATGAAGATAAAAGAACAATAGTATTGTGACAATGGTAATTGTTTGTTTTGTTTTAGTTTTTTAAGGTCGTTTCCTAATCTTTTTTAGCGTATAGTTTTCATTACAAAAACAATTTATATGGCAATAATTGATGTTAACTAATTGTGCCTTTTGTCTTACGTTTTGATAGAATGATCACCCATGTGAATTTGTTTGTTTTGTTGTATCTTTTCAAAAAGATAGGCAAAAGTACAAAAAAATCTAAATTACCAAGGATATTCTTTGTTGAAATCGTTTATCATGTGTATGAAAATATTTGACACCTTCGTTTTTTGCTTCTCTTCTCTGTCAGATAGGCTCTTCAAGTATAGAGGAGCTTATTTTGTTAAGCTTTAATCTATTTATTGATGTTCTAATTTCTAATGAAGGGAATTTTTACATGGATTTTGCATTGAAAATTTCTCATAGTTCACCACAGCATACTCAAAAGGTGCAAAGATTCTATTTTCACTGTGACTTCAATTAAAAAAGAAGAAAAGAAAAAGCATTGAGTTAAGATTTATATTTTTCTTATTCTCAATGCTTTAAGCAACTCGTCGGGGTGACAAGATTCGAACTTGCGACCCCACGCCCCCCAGACGTGTACTCTAAACCGGGCTGAGCTACACCCCGAATTGCGATTGCAAAATTAGCCTTTATTTTGATGATTTCAAATTATTACAGAATATTTGTTGCTTCTTAATAGGGGAATAAGAGAGTTAAACTCCCATTGCATCTCGATAGAAGTCGAAACATTCAAATATTTTACTTTTATTAGCCGTTTGATTAATCTCTATCTCCCCTATATCTTTTAATAAGGTGAAGTTTATAATGCCTCCTTTATTCTTTTTATCGTGCAACATCAGTTCGTAGAGCGTTTCATAATCCTGACAAGTAAAGCTGAATCCGCCATAGTTCTCCTTGATGAAGTATAGGAGTTGTTGGAGTTTATTTTGAGGAAATTGCAGTTGTATATGAGACAGATAAATTTCGCAAATCAATCCCCAAGCTACAGCATAGCCATGTAAAACAGCTCTGTTCTCTTTTAAAGCCAAACTTTCAAAAGCGTGACCTATTGTATGTCCTAAATTTAATGCCTTACGGATTCCTTTTTCAAAAGGGTCTTGCGCTACTATATTTTCTTTGGTTTGAATTGATTCTCCAATGAGTTGTTGTAATAAGGTGTAATTTAGTTGATCCAAATCAAAAGCCAATAAACTGTTCCAATGTTTCTCTGTGCTGATGAGCCCATGCTTCAACATTTCTGCATAGCCGGAGAGTATATTCTCCATATCCAGCGTTTTTAAGAATGGAGTATGAATCCATACTTCTTTCGGAGGATTAAAAACACCAATTTCATTTTTTAATCCCAAAAAGTTAATCCCTGTTTTACCTCCCATAGAGGCATCAACCATAGCAAGCAATGTGGTAGGTATGTTGTAATAACTAATCCCACGCTTAAAAGTCGAGGCGGCAAACCCACCTAAATCGGTTACCATTCCACCACCCAAATTAATCAGTAAAGATTGTCTGCTACCTCCGTTCTCGCTTAATGCTTTCCATACTGTTGTTAGTGTGTCTATGTTTTTGTTGTTATCACTCGCTGCAATAACAATGGAAAAAGCGTTAGCTAAAGCGTTGTGTTTATTTAAAATGGGGTAGCAAGAGTTTCGTGTATTTTCATCGGTTAAAATAAAAATAACATCGTACGTTTTCTTCTGTAAACTGCGACTTAACTCTTGCGCTATATCATCGGTTAAAATAGCTTTTTGTTGACTCATCATTCTTTCTTATAATCTATGAAATACAAATATAATAAAGAATATGAAAGGATTAATAAAGAGGGGAGGAGATGCTCAAAAAATAAAAAAGAGCAATGAATACTTAATGAAAAAACTATCTTTGTTGTAAATCATTAAACAAAATACTCCATGAAGCCATTATTCCCTCCTTTCTGTAGAATTTTAGGTTATCTACTCCTGGCTGCTACACTATTAGGCCCTTTTGTGCTGTATATATTGAACCTAATAACCGATGATAATCTACTTTTAGTTAAAGAAGGATTTAAGTTGTTGGGGATGATAGGAGCCTTGTTAATTTTGTTTGCTTATTTGCCTGCTGAAAATAAACAAACCTTATTGATTCGCTCTAAAGCCACTCAATATGCTATGTTCTTTACCCTTCTATTTTTATTCCTAAGTATGGTTTATCGGTTATTTACTCAAGATGTTTTGGGTACAGATGGTTCTTCATTCTTAATATTCCTTATTTTTAATGTATTATGTCTTGAGTTTGGTATAAAAAAGTCAAAGATTGAAAAAATATACAAAGGATAGTAATGCCTGATTAAACCTTTTGTAACTTATTTGGTCTTAAAAACAGATATGTTAAACCCAAATAGACCGAAAAAGTAATGAATCGATTATTCATAGTAACTCTTCTTATACATTGTGTTATTTTCTCTGCCTTCAGTCAACAAGTTTCCATACAAGGATCAGTTTATGAAGAAGATACAAGAATGGCTGTAGAACAAGCCACTTTGCAATTATTCTCTCTGCCTGATAGTACATACGTTAATGGGGTTGCTAGTGGATTACAAGGGAAATTTTCCTTACCCAAAGTAAAAGCCGGAAAATATCTCTTAAAAGCCTCTTATATTGGTTTGATGCCTAAAGAAATAGAAGTGGTAATCACTGCAAAAGATAGGGTAAAAGATGTGGGAAAGTTGTATTTAAAACCTGATGCCATTATGTTGGAAGAGGCAGTTATTGTGGCTGAGGCTCCACAGGTTACGGTTGCGGGTGATACTTTGGTCTATAATTCGTCGGCATATCGTTTGCCAGAAGGTTCAATGCTTGAAGAGCTAGTGAAGAAGCTTCCGGGAGCAGAAATCAATGATGAAGGTAAAATTACCATCAACGGTCAGGAAGTAAAGAAAATTATGGTCGATGGGAAAGAATTCTTTATGGAAGACCCTGATGTTGCACTAAAAAATCTACCGGTCAATATTGTAGATAAAATCAGTGCTTATAGTAAGAAAAGTGATATGGCTCGTATTACAGGTATTGACGATGGTGAAGAAGAACCCGTACTTGACATTACTGTTAAGAAAGGAATGAATCAGGGTTGGTTTGGTAATATAGATGGTGGATATGGAAATCACGATCGTTACATAGCTAAAGGTATGGTCAACCGTTTTGTGGATAAAGACCAGTTTACCGGCTTGTTTAATATTAATAATATCAACGACAGAGGTTTTGGTGGGGGAGGTCGTTGGGGGCGTGGCTTTAGTGGGGTTGAAGAAAAGCAAGATTATGGATTAAACTTTGCTATAACGAAAGAGAAAATTGAGTTTGGAGGGAATGTTTGGTATAGTGATACCGAAAGAGACAATCAAACCAAAAGTGTTTCTGAGACTTTCCTAACAGAAGGTTCTTCTTTTTCTAAGAGTAATAATATGAGTCTAAATGATAATCAAAACTTTAATTCTAGTTTTAAGCTAGAGTGGAAACCCGATACCATGACCAATATTATTTTCCGTCCTTCGTTTTCATATGGAAAAAGTAGTTCCTTAAGTGAAGGAGGTTCTTATACTGGTGATGTGGATAACTTTGATGATTGGGAGGGGATGATCGAGCGATTGGAGGCTATTAATACAAATGAGTCTCATTCAACAAGTAAAGGAAAGTCTATGTCTATTGGTGGTGATTTGATTGCAAACCGAAAACTAAACGATAAAGGACGGAATATAACATTACGTGCAAACTTTAATTACGGAACGAATGATGATAGACAGAATTATTATTCCTTGATTAAATATTATAAATCGGATGATAAAGAAGATAACGAGCGCGATCAATTCATTACAAATGATGGTAAAAACTACTCTTATCGCTTGCGAATGACCTATAGTGAGCCTATATTTACGAATCGATTCTTGCAGTTTTCTTATAGTTATCAAAACAGATATCAAGAGTCGGATCGTAGAACCTATAATGTATTAAATGCTGACCCCGAAGCCGATTTATCTTCTTTACTAGAAAAAGACTTAAGTAAGTATGCTGAGAATAGCTATGATAATCATCGGATAGGGGTTTCTTTGCGTACCATCCGTGAGAAATATCAATACAATGTGGGAGTGGAGCTGCAACCTCAACGAAATAGGTTAAAGTATGATCAGGGCAGTTATTTTGCTGATACAGTACGTAACGTAGCAAACTTTACACCCACTTTTGATTTTAGATATCGTTTTCATAAGCAAAGTGAATTACGGATTAATTATAGAGGTAGTTCTTCACAACCCAGTATGACCGATTTGTTACCTATTCGTGATGAAACGAATCCGCTAAACATTCGTGAGGGGAATCCCGGATTAAAACCTTCTTTTAGTAATAATTTTAGTCTGTTTTACAACACCTATTTAGTGGAAAAGCAGGTGGGAATGATGGCTCGTTTGTTTTTCTCTAACACTTTAAATAGTGTGAGTAGTAAAATGGTTTATGATCCGGAAACAGGAGGTAGGACGACTAAACCGGAAAATATCAATGGGAACTGGAATTTGAATGGCTTTTTTACTTTCAATACACCATTGAAAAATAAAAAATATACCCTCTCCTCTTTTACTAATTTGGGGTATAATAATCGAGTTGGGTTTACTTCTGTAGATAAGGAAAAAGAAGCAGAAAAGAACACAACTAAAGATTTGAATATTAATGAAAGATTACGAGGGGCCTATAGAAACGATAAGTTTGAGTTTGGATTGAATGCAGGAATGAGATATAATAATTCACGGAACTCTTTAAATACACAATCCAATAGGGAAACATTTAATTATAGTTTTGGTGCAAATACTGAAATTATGTTTCCTTGGGATATCACCTTGTCAATGGATGCTTCTTATGAAATGAGAAAGGGTTATAGTGCCGGAATGAATGATAGTGAGTTGATTTGGAATGCACAACTATCTAAAACTTTATTCAAAAAGAAACAAGGTACCATTACCTTTCAGATTTTTGACCTCTTAAAGCAGCAATCTAATATTCGTCGTTCTCTGACAGCCAATATGCGTCAAGACTCTGAGACCAATGCTATCAATAGTTATTTTATGGTTCACTTTATTTACCGATTGAATACCTTTGGTAAAGGTGCCGGTGGAGGTGAAGGGCATGGCCCGGGTCAAGGAAGAGGAGGACATCGTGGGGGTGGTAGTCGAGCTGTGCGTCACTACTAATCTGCTTATAACTTAGCCAATTCCATCAAGGGGATTATGTATTAATTAAATACATTGGCATGACTTGTAAAAGTCAGAGTGAATCTTAATGCCAAAATTTTTCTTTCGGATTTTGTGGTTTATATACGAGGTGCAATCAAAGATTTGATTAAATTTGTTTAAATACGGAATGAAACAAATGCTTTAGAAGAATGATTGAGTGGGGGCTACTTGCAACAAAAATTGCTTCTTTAACCTTTTATATAATCTACTTTGGTTTAGTAGTCAGTACAATTATAGTTGTTGTATTGGATAATCGTAACCCAGTTAAAACGATGGCTTGGGTTATGGTGTTGATATTTCTACCTTTTGTTGGACTTATCCTTTATTTCTTTTTTGGTCGTAATGAACGACGAGAACGCATCATAGGAAAGAAGAGTTTGAATAAACTATTGAGTAAGGCATTAACTAAATATCAGTCTCAATATGCGTATGACTATCCCCAAAAGTATGAAGCCTTAATTCAATTCTGTAAATCAACCAATTTAGCTTTTCCTTTCCAATCTAATCGCGTAGAGGTTTTTACGAATGGTTACGATAAAATTCAAGCTTTGATCGCTGAACTTTATAAAGCAAAAAATCACATTCATCTTGAGTATTATATTTTTGCTGATGATCCTGTAGGGCGACTGATTCGTGATGTTTTAATAGATAAGTCCAGAGAAGGAGTTGAGGTTCGTGTGATTTACGATGATGTAGGAAACTGGACGGTATCGAGTGATTTTTTTAATGAAATGCGAGATGCTGGTGTTGAAGTGAGAAGTTTCTTAAAGGTTCGTTTTCCACCATTTACCAGTAAGGTAAACTATCGTAACCACCGTAAAATTGTGGTTATTGATGGACATGTGGGATTTATCGGTGGAATGAATATTGCAGAACGTTATGTCAAAGGAGTTTCTTGGGGAGTCTGGCGAGATACACATCTACTTATAGAGGGTAAGTCTGTATATGGTTTACAAACTGCTTTTTTAATGGATTGGGCTTTTGTTGATCAAACCTTAATTACAGATAAAAAATACTTCCCTCCCATTCAGGTTAATGATAAATGTTTGATGCAAATTGTAACTACTAATCCCATTAGTCCTTGGAGAAACATTATGCAGGGAATGATTCAGGCTATTTCGTTGGCTCGGAAATATGTCTATATACAAACACCGTATTTTTTGCCCACAGAGCCCTTTGCTAATGCATTACAAACGGCAGCTTTAGCGGGTGTAGATGTTCGCTTAATGCTACCGGAGCACTCCGATTCTAACTTGGTACATAGAGGGTCTCGTTCCTATATTGCTGAAATCTTACGATCGGGTGTTAAAGTGTACTTTTATCAGGAGGGGTTTTTACACGCCAAGATGCTTGTTTCCGATGATATATTCTCCTCTGTAGGTACAACAAATGTTGACTTTAGGAGCTTTGAACATAATTTTGAGGTCAACAGCTTTATTTATAATGAGGAGTTATCTATAAAATTAAAAAACATCTTTATAGTGGATCAGCACAGCAGTAAGCAGGTCTTTCTAAAAAATTGGGAGCAACGTCCGTTGCGTGAACGTATGATAGAATCGGTTGTACGTCTCTTTTCTCCTCTTTTATAACCTAGAGATAATATATAAAGATTATTAAACCGGATTTCATTATGAGTACTTTTTATAATGAGAGTAAAGTAAAAACACGTGCTTTTTATTTTTTTGCATTTCCTAAGAACTTCAATCTTGGTTTACTTTCAAGAACTTAAAAGAGAAGTAAAAAGGAAGAATTTGAAATTTAGGTTCAGTCGGTCTTA
>CAZGUI010000082.1:0-10133 GCA_964528875.1 uncultured Bacteroides sp.
GCCTGTCGGTCTAGGACTGAAGGGTGCTCGGTCTAGGACCGAAGGAGGTTCAGTCCTAGACCGATGAAATGTTGAGATTAAGAACTTTAGAATTTTGATTTAAAACACAAAGGGGCTGCTTGAAAAAGCAACCCCTTTTATTGTGTCGTTTCCGGTTGTTATTAACCAACAACTCTTCTTTCTTTAATTCTAGCTTTTTTACCAGTCAATTTGCGTAGATAGTAAAGTTTAGCACGACGCACTTTACCTCTCTTGTTCACATCAATGTGGTCAATTGCTGGTGAGTCAAGAGGAAATATTCTTTCTACTCCTATTGTTCCAGACATTTTTCTAACAGTAAAACGTTTTTTGTTTCCGTGTCCTGCAATCTTGATAACTACTCCACGATAAAGCTGAATACGTTCTTTAGCACCTTCAATAATACGATATGCTACTGTTATTGTATCTCCTGTTCTAAATTCAGGATGCTCTTTTCCTGTAGCAAATGACTCTTCTGCAACTTTAATTAAGTCCATGGCTTTTAATCTTGTATATTTTATTAATTCATTACAACGCAACATATCAAGCAACTCTTCTTTGACAGCGATTGCGTGAAAAGCGTTGCAAATTAACAAAATTATAGAGAGATAGGCAAATAAAACCAACTTTCTTTTGTCATAAAGATGGACTAGGACTGTTTTTTCTAGGGTATTTAGTTATATTTGTAAATACTAAAAACTCTAAAAAACGACTTTATGAGACATTTTATACATACATTCATTTCCTTAGCCATAGGGGGTACAGTGCTTTTTACAAGCTGTAATCCTCAAAAAGGAAAAGAAACAAACGAAATCAAAGGACAATTAATTCAAATGGATTCAACATGGGACAGTAAAATAGACTCCACCATAGTACAGACCATTGCACCTTATAAAGCTCAGATAGATAGTGTTATTAATCAGGTTATTGGAGAGGCAACAACTGCTCTGAAATCTTTTAGGCCGGAAAGCCCCTTATCTAATCTTGTTGCCGATGTATTACGTGAGGCTGCCACAGAGGTCATTGGACATCCTGCTGACATGGGGCTCATTAATATGGGAGGATTACGTAATATAATATCGGAAGGAGAAATCACACAAGGGGATATTTTTGAGATCCTTCCATTTGAAAACTCTTTATGTATTGTTACCATGGAGGGGAAGGATTTGAAACTTTTGATGGAAAACATAGCTTCGGTTAAAGGTGAAGGCGTGAGTAACATCAATCTAAAAATTTCGGATACAGGAAACCTTATTGAAGCTACAATAAACGGAAAGCCTATAGATGAAAATAAAGAGTACACAGTAGCTACTATTGATTATTTGGCAGGAGGTAACGACGGTATGGTTGCGTTAATGAGTGCGAAAGATAAAATTTGTCCTTCAGGAGCTACACTTCGTGGTATTTTTTTAGATTATGTAAAAACCCAAACTGCATCTGGTAAAAAAATATCAGCCCAACTAGAAAATAGAATAACTATTGTAAAAACTCAACAACCATGAAAACTAGCATAAAACGTTTCACTCTACTGTTTCTTTCGCTACTATCATTCCTCTTTATTATAGCACAAAACAAAGAACTAACGATATTGCATACCAGCGACACACATAGTCGCATAGAACCAATTGACAAAAACTCTTCTGACAAGTATGCCGGAATGGGAGGTGTAGCACGTAGAGCTGCCTATATTCAAGAAAAAAGGACACAAGACCCGGATCTTCTTCTTTTTGATTGTGGAGACTTTTGTCAGGGAACTCCTTTCTATAACTTTTTTAAAGGTAAAATAGAGGTGGAGATGATGAATAAAATGAATTATACCGCTGCAACCATTGGCAATCATGAGTTTGATTTTGGTCTTGAAAACTTAGCAAGCTTAATAAAGAAAGCAGAATTCCCTATTGTTTGCATCAACTATGATGTAAAAAACACTCCATTAGATGGATTAGTTAAACCCTACATCATTTTGGAGAGAAAGGGCATTAAGATTGGTGTATTTGGTGTTTCTCCCATACTAGAGGGTTTAGTACAGACTGAAAATTATGAGGGTGTATCTTTTCATGACCCTATTCCTTTAGCCAATGCCATAGCATTGAAACTTAAGAAAGAAGATAAATGTGATGTGGTTATCTGTTTATCACATCTGGGATTACGTCCTACTGCTTTGAATCAGTTATCAGATGAACATTTAATACAAAACACAAGAAACATAGACTTAGTTTTAGGTGGACACTCACACTCTTTACTTAAAGAACCTAAGATATTCCTCAATCAAGAGGGAAACAGTGTACCTGTTATGCATACAGGGAGCAAAGGAGTATTTGTAGGAGAACTTATTTATACCATTAAATAAAAAAGATTTTTGAAGCAATCAATTATGAAGCGTATCTTATTACTAATCATCACACTAAGTGGTATAGCTACTCAATGGACTCATGCTCAAGTAGAGCCTGTAATGACTTACAGAATGCAAAACGATAAAACGTGTCAAGCCTGGGTAGATTCTATATTTAACAAACTAAGTACCAAAGAAAAAGTGGGACAACTCTTTGTATACACCATTGCCCCCACTCAAACTAAAGCAAACCTAAACTTATTGGAACAAGCGATTTCTACGCACAAAGTCGGAGCGTTATTATTTTCCGGAGGGGAATTATCCGATCAAGCATTTCTCACCAACGAAGCTCAAAAGAAAGCTAAAGTTCCACTAATGATTACTTTTGATGGGGAGTGGGGCATCGCTATGCGATTAAAGAAAACGCCTAAATTTCCCAGAAATGGTATCTTGGGAGCTATCCAACAAGATCAACTTATTTTTGAATATGGTAAAGAGGTGGCCAGACAATGTAAAGAGCTAGGTGTACATGTAAATTTTGCTCCTGTTGCTGATGTGAATATAAATCCAAAAAATCCTGTGATTAATACTCGTTCGTTTGGTGAAATACCAAAAGAGGTAGCTGACAAAGTGGTATTATACTCCTCAGGATTAGAAAGTGGAGGTGTATTATCGGTGTCAAAACATTTCCCCGGACATGGAGATACAGGAACGGATTCACATCACTCATTGCCTTATCTTCCTTTTGATAAGTTGCGTTTAGATAGTGTTGAATTACTCCCTTTTAAACGTGCCATAGACTCCGGATTAGGGGGTATAATGGTTGGTCATCTTGAAATCCCCATCTTAGAACCCAAGAAAGGTTTGCCTTCTTCATTAAGCTACAACATTGTTACAGGGTTATTAAAAGAGGAACTTGGATTTAAAGGTCTTATTTTTACTGACGCTTTAGCCATGAAAGGGGCAAATGCACAGAATCCTTCACTGCAAGCTTTAAAAGCCGGAAACGATATGGTTTTGACTCCTTCATTAAACATTAAGAGAGAAATAGATGCTGTATTAAAAGCTTTGAGTTCAGGTGAAATATCTCAAAAAGAGATAGATAAAAAATGTAAAAAGGTTTTAACCTATAAATATTCACTGGGATTATCCAAAGAACAGAAGATTAAGCTTTCCGGACTGGAACAGCGCATCAATACCCCTGAAGCTGAACAACTGATTCGTGAACTTAATCAGGCAGCGGTAGTTATGGTTACTGATCAAAACAGGTTATTACCTCTTCCTAAAGAGTTAGAAAAATTAGCTTGGCTACATATTGGAAAATCGGGGGAAGATCTGCTGATAAAAAAACAGCTTCCCGGTTCAATAGAGATCAAATCTTTCAATATAGCCAATTACACTACGGTAGAACAACAGCAACAGTTACTCGATTCTTTATCCACTTATAGACGAGTTGTGATCACTGCCGATGCTGCAATAACGAACTACACTTCATTCTTTAATAAAGTTCGGAGTGATTTGCCTACTATTGTTATATTACTAACTGATAAAAAACCTTTTGAGAAAGTTGCATCTTCCTTAAAAAACACATCAACTCTGATTTGGGGACAAAGTAACCAAACTGAGGTTAAAGAAATTATAGGTCAGGCATTGGTGGGTAATGCATCGCTCACAGGAAGGCTTCCATTCAGCATAGGATCAGTATATAGTGCTGGACAAGGGGTTGATTTAATGCTTCATAAACCTTATACCGCTCTGCCAAAAGAGTTAGGATTTAATGAGAACCTATTGACTCAAATAGACTCTATTGTTTTAGACGCGATAAAAGAGGAAGCATTCCCGGGTTGTCAGGTTCTAGTGCTCAAAGAGGGAATCAAGATATATGATAAAAACTTTGGCACACAACAAGGGGGTAAGTCTCCTGCCATAACTTCTGATAGCATGTACGATATCGCATCCTTAACTAAAACTGCAGGCACCTTATTAGCCATGATGAAGTTATATGACAAAGGACTGTATAATCTATCGGATAAAATATCAAAATATCTACCTTATCTAAAAAACACCAATAAGGAGAATATAACGATTCGTGAACTTTTACTTCATGAATCAGGTCTACTCCCTAGCTTATCCATTTACTTGGAGGTCATTGACCAAGATAGTTATCCGGGGCATTTATTAAGAGGCAATAGAAGTGCGAATCACACTGTTCGTCTAGGTTCTAAAACATGGGGAAACCCTCAATTCAAATTTCAAAAAGAGTGGGTTGCAACCAAAGAAAATGCTCCTTACCTATGGCCTCTAGGAGATAAGTATTGGCTAAATTATGCATCCAAGCAATTGGTTTTAGATAAAATAATTGATACCAACTTACGTTCAAAAAGTTACAGATACAGCTGTTTGGGGTTTATTCTACTCCACCAAATGGTTGAAAGCCTAGTAAATATGCCTATGGATCAATTCGTATATCAGGAATTTTATCTTCCCATGGGGTTAAGACACATAGCCTATCAACCACTAAAATACTTCCCTAAAGAAACCATTGTTCCCTCTAACCAAGATCGATTCTTACGTAAAACAACATTACAAGGATATGTTCATGATGAATTAGCCGCCTTTATGGGAGGAGTTTCAGGAAATGCCGGTTTATTTGCTAATGCAACAGACATCGGTGCAATACATCAGATGATTTTGAATCAGGGTGAATGGGAAGGAAAACAATACTTAAGCAAAGAAACATGTAGGTTATTCACTACAAGCAAATCCAGAACCAGTAGACGTGGCTTAGGTTTTGACAAACCGACTCAACCTACTACCTCAGCAGGCAACCCTTGTGCTTCAGAAGCCCCATTATCAACTTATGGGCACACCGGATTTACAGGAACGTGTGCATGGGTTGACCCCGACAATGAACTGGTATATGTTTTTTTAAGTAATAGAACATACCCCAATGTTTATCCCAACAAACTCTATCGTTTAGAAGTTAGAGAAAAAATACAACAAGTAATCTATAAAGCATTCATTAGAGGTGGAGCTATCAAACAATAAGAATCATTCTATACTTATTTTATGTCTTATTTGCATTCTTCTTCTAAAAATCTCTTTCCACTATTTGAAAATTAAAGTATACAGTATGAGCTGGTTCGTTTGATTCTATTTGATATCGGGATATACGTATAGAATTTTCAAATAGAGTATCAATCGTCTTGTTTTTTCATAAATAAAATTTTATTTTTAATTCCTATCTATATTTACTGACAATAAAAGAATCTATTGATGAATGTACTAACTCATTTGTTGCTATTAAGTGTTGCAACTTCAGCTTCAATAAGCAATATTATTCTTGCTTTTATTCCTATCCTACTTCTAGTCTGTTTAATGGGAGTTTTCAAATTACCGGGAGATAAAAGCGCTGTAATCACTTTAATTACAACAGTCATAATATCTTTCTTCTTTTTTGAATTTCCAATGCATGACCTCGGACTATCGTTTTACTATGGCGTAATGAAAGCATTCTTCCCTATCCTATTAATTATTATTATGGCTCTATTTAGCTATAATATTTTAGTTCACACTGGATATATGGAGGTCATCAAAAAGCAATTCATCTCTATATCTTCAGATCGAAGTATTCAAGTACTACTCCTAACTTGGGGATTTGGAGGGTTATTAGAAGGGATGGCCGGGTTTGGTACAGCAGTAGCTATTCCTGCTGCAATATTAATAGGACTGGGGTTTTCTCCTATTTTCTCAGCAGTGGTCAGTCTAATAGCAAATAGTGTATCTACTGCGTTTGGTGCGGTAGGTATCCCTATTTTAGTCTTGGCTGAACAGGTAAGTATAACAGATATACACACTTTAAGCTCACAAGTTATCATTCAACTATCTCCTTTAATGTTCATCATCCCTTTTATTCTATTATCTTTAACAGAACTCACACTAAAAAAACTTCCTAAATATATTTTTCTGAGTCTATTAGTTGGCGGTATTTCTATTGTCTGTCAGTATCTAGCAGCTAAGTTTATGGGAGCAGAAACTCCTGCAATATTGGGTAGTATAGCTTCAATTATAACCATAATTATATATGCAAGGTTAACAGAAAAGAAGAAGAAGAAGGAAAAAGAAAAAGAAAAAAACAACTTCATCGAAACGCTTAGAGCATGGAGTGTTTATGGAGCCATTCTAATATTAATCATTCTTACAAGCCCTATACTTCCTTTAGAATCTATTCTCTCACCTTTATTTGTTTCCTCTTTTTCTTTCGACATAGAGGCTAACCCGAAGGTCTTAAACATTTACTGGCTTACTGATACAGGTGTAATTCTCTTTATAGGTTCAATGATTGGTGGACTTATTCAAGGAGCAGGATTAAAAAATCTATTCAAGATATTAATTAAAGTTGTAATTTCTCTACAAAAGACAATAATCACAGTTTGCTCACTCATTGTACTCTCTTCAATCATGGATTTCGCAGGAATGATAGGGATAGTAGGAATAGCACTTGCACAAGCCACAGGATCTTTATATCCCCTCTTTGCTCCAACAGTAGGGTGCTTGGGAACCTTCTTAACTGGAAGCGACACATCATCAAACATTTTATTTGGTAAACTCCAGACTTCTGTAGCACAAGCTACAGGGGCTAATTCTTCATGGCTTGCTGCTGCTAATACAGTGGGTGCAACAGGAGGTAAAATTATATCTCCACAGAGCATAGCTGTTGCCACTTCTGCATGTAACTTACAAGGTCAGGAAGGTACTATAATGAAAAAAGCAATGCCTTACGCTTTGCTATATATTGTAGTTGTAGGTATAATGGTCTATACTATCCCTTTACTCTTTAATATCTAAGAAATTCGTTACTAAAAAATATCCCGAATGATTCTTTTTAATCATTCGGGATATTTTTTATTTATCACCCTAACGGACAATAGTATTCTTATTTAATTATTTATTCAAATTCTTTTAATTCCCAAGCTAATGCACTAGCTCCTAATACCGCTGCATCAGAATCTTTTAACTCGGAAACCAACAATTTTGCTTTTCCTTTGAATATGTTTAATATATTATTATCGATTGCTTTCTTAATAGGATCAATAATGTAATGACCTGCTTTGGCTAGACCTCCAAACAGAATAATTGCCTCTGGACTAGAGAAAGCAATAGCATCAGATAAAAACTCTCCTAATAAGGTTCCTGTTCTCTCAAAAATCTCTAAAGCTAATACATCACCTTTTTCTGAAGCATCAAAAACATCTTTTGAAGTGATATTTTCAACATCCAGTTGTCTTAATAGACTGGGTTCTGTACTTGAAGCTAATACCTCACGAGCTGTACGTGCAACACCTGTAGCCGAACAATAAGCTTCTAAACAACCTTTACGACCACAACCACAAACTCTACCATTTTCACGACGAACATTTACGTGCCCTAACTCCCCAGCAAAGCCGTCAACTCCATAAACAACCTGTCCGTTAATCACGATACCACTACCAACTCCTGTACCCAAAGTTATCATGATAAAATCTTTCATTCCTCTTGCAACACCGTAAGTCATCTCACCTACAGCAGCTGCATTGGCATCATTTGTTAAAACTGTAGGAATACCTAAACGTTCTTCTATCATAGCAGCAAATGGAATAATTCCTTTCCATGGTAAATTGGGAGGACTTTCAATGGTTCCTTTATAATAGTTGCCATTGGGAGCACCGACGCCAATACCTTTAACTTTATCAGTTCCCCCTTGAGCAGTGATTAATGGCATCAAATTTTCGCATAGCTTCTCAACATAATCTTCAACCGTATTGAAGTTCGTTGTTTTAATTGATGCACTAGAAATAATATTACCTCTTGCATCAACAATACCAAAAACTGTATTTGTGCCACCTATATCTATACCTACAACATAGGGCTTTTCTACATTAGTGTTTTCCATTTTATTCTTTTTTTATGAAGTAATTATTTTACAATAATACATAAAGATGATATAGTAAACAACAATCTATATTGTTTTTTCTATTTTTAGTTATTTCTCATAATCAATCCATCCGATCGCATGATAATCAGACAAAAACAGGGGAGTAATTACAACTTTTTTGTTAATTGAATTCCGTTAGGTAGCAGAGTAATTAATCGCTTTCTATAAAGATCACCAATACCTTTTTTAAAGGTTTTTTTACTAACCTTAAAAGCATCGTAAATATCTTCTGCATTACTTTTATCATGAAAGGGTAAGAATCCCTTTTCTGATTCACTCAGTTTTTGAAGCAAAACATCTGCAAATTCAACAATATTTTCCATACCTGAACGTTGTAAAGAGACATCTATCTTTCCATCGGGACGCACTTGTTTGATAAAACCGGTTAACTGCAGACCAATCTCTACCGATTGAAAAATTTCATTATTGTAAATTAAACCTCCATAAAGATTATTTATAATAACTTTATATCCTAAATCTGTTCTATCCCATACAATAAGTTCAACTGATTCATTAAGACTCAAAGAATCAGGCTCCGGATCTTGTATAAAAGAATCTAACTTAGAGGATGCTACAATTCTATAAGAGGCATCATCAATGTATGCATAAATTACATATTTCTTTCCTTTTTGCATCTTCTCTCTTTGCTCTGCAAAGGGGACAAAAAGATCTTTCATTAACCCCCAATTCAAAAAAGCTCCATACTGATTAGTCCAAGCCACTTCTAAATAAGCAAACTGCCCTACTTGAACCAATGGAGTTTCAGTAGTTGCAACTAATCGTTCTTCACTATCCAGATAGAGAAATACATGGATAACATCACCCACACGTAGGCTTGGATCAATATAACGTTTGGGTAATAAGATTTCTCCTAGATCACCACCATTCAGATATTGACCAAAATCCACTTCTTTAACTATCTCCAGTGTATTGAATTTTCCTAATTGTATGTCCATATGTATGTTTAAAAGGGGTTAGTTTTAGCACTTCTGCACCTGATTAACGACATCTTGAATAAGTAAGCCGGCTAAATGAAACCCAAATACAGCAGTTATATGTGCTAATGTACCATTTATTCTTCGTTCACCTTCTAGATAACTAAAATAATTCCCATCATTTGAAATTATTTTTTCATCACTAAAGACACATTGAATAGGTCTGTTGAGTTTTATTTTATGTTTCCTAAATTTTCGTCGTAAAGAAGCAGCTAAAGGACAACCTGAAACCTTCCAAAATTCTGCCGATTTGATTAACAAGGGATTCATTTTCAACGCAGCACCCATAGATGAGAAAACTGTAGCTTTCGTATGATTCACTGATTCAATTAACAAATTCATTTTATCGTCTATAGAATCTATAGCATCTATAATATAATCGTAAGTAGAAAGATTGTAATCATTGCTATTATCTATTGTATATCGATTATAAATGGTAGTTATTTGAGCATTAGGATTAATAGTTAGTAAGCGTTTTTTTAAGAGCTCTACTTTAATCTCTCCAACAACATCTACTGTAGCCATTAATTGTCTGTTTATATTTGTAACATCCACCCTATCCATATCAACAATCGTTAGATGATGTACTCCTGAACGCACTAAAGATTCAGCACACCAACTACCTACACCTCCTACACCAAATAAAATAACATTAATAGCCGAGAGTTTATCCATTATAGAATCTCCCAGTAACAATCTTGTTCTCTCAAAAATCTGATGCTCAATATATGGGTTGTTATTCATAACTCAAAATTACAATAAGTTCTTTAAACAGACAAAGCCCTAAAGATTTGAATCATCTTCAGGGCTCTGA
>CAZGUI010000083.1:0-10023 GCA_964528875.1 uncultured Bacteroides sp.
ATAATATCTACTTAAATGCCGATTTATTTCAAAAAATAAAAACAGTATATGAGCAAAAAGATAGCGAGAATTTAACAACAGAGCAACTCACTCTATTGGACCGAACCTATAAAAACTTTGTGCGAAGAGGGGCAAATCTTAACGAAGAAGATCAGGTTCGTTTACGTGAAATAAATAAAGAACTTTCTTTGTTAGGTATTCAATTCAGCAATAACATACTGAAGGGAGACGGTGAGTATCAGTTGGTTGTTGACAACAAAGAAGATCTATCCGGCCTTTCAGCCGATTTCATCACAAGTGCTGCCCATGAGGCTACTGATGCCGGACTAGAGGGAAAGTGGGTATTGAAACTAAAAAACACAAGTCGCCTACCCGTTTTACAATATGCCGATAACCGAGCTTTACGTGAAGAGTTATATACGGCCTACATTAACAGAGGTAATAACGACGATAGCTTTGATAATAAAGAAATTCTGTCTAAAGTTGTAACACTAAGACTTGAAAAAGCAAATTTATTAGGTTTTGACTGCTATGCTAATTTTGTTTTGGACACCAATATGGCTAAAACATCAGAAGCAGTGATGGATTTCTTAAACAACCTCTGGTCCTACGCTCTACCCAAAGCAAAAGCGGAAGCACAAGAGCTACAAAAGTTAATGGATAAAGAAGGTAAAGGAGAAAAACTAGAACCTTGGGATTGGTGGTATTACACGGAAAAGCTAAGAAAAGAGAAATATGATTTGGATGAAGAAGAGATCAAGCCTTATTTCAAGTTGGAAAATGTGCGTGATGGAGCCTTTATGGTTGCCAACAAGCTTTACGGTCTGACCTTTAAACAACTGGAGAACATTCCAACTTATCACCCTGAAGTACAAGTCTTTGAAGTGAATGATGCCGACGGTAGTTTAATCGGATTATTCTATGCTGATTACTTTCCTCGTGAAGGCAAGAAATTTGGGGCTTGGATGAGCGACTACAGAGGACAAAAAGGAGAGATTCGTCCTTTAATTTGTAATGTGTGTAATTTATCACGACCTGTAGGCGATGCTCCTTCATTATTAACCTTAGAAGAGGTAGAAACCGTATTTCACGAGTTTGGTCATGCGTTACATGGATTACTTTCACAATGCAACTACGAAGCCATCTCAGGGACAAGTGTAGCTAGAGATTTTGTAGAACTTCCTTCTCAAATCAATGAGCATTGGGCAATGGAACCGGAAGTTCTAAAAGCTTATGCAAAACATTATGAAACAGGGGAAGTTATTCCTGATGCTTTAATTGAGAAGATTAACAGACAGAGTACATTTAACGAAGGATTCATTACTACAGAACTACTTGCCGCTTCCATTTTAGATATGGAGCTACACAACCTGACCGAGATTAAAGATTTTGACATCTTAGATTTTGAAAAAGTAGCGATGGATAAAGTAGGATTAATTCCGGAAATAGCTCCTCGTTATCGCTCAACATACTTTAATCACATCATTGGTGGATATGCTGCGGGTTATTACAGCTACTCCTGGGCTAATGTTTTAGATAACGATGCTTTTGAAGCATTTAAGGAAAATGGCATTTTCGATCAAAAAACAGCTCGCTTATTCCGCACACAAATTCTGGAAAAAGGGGGAAGTGATGACCCAATGACACTCTATGTAAATTTCAGAGGGGCTGAGCCTAAGTTGGATGCAATGCTAAGAAACAGAGGATTGATTGATTAATCTTTTAAGTATAACCTGAGAATAAACAAAAAGCCTTTATCAAAAAAAGATAAAGGCTTTTTTGCATTCACAAACCACTCTCAACGCATTATTGCAGGTGTTTACTCAGCGTTCTTAGTCTTAAACCAAAGTATACTCGTAAAGCTCCATAGCATACCAACGTAAAAGACATCAAATAGACTATAACTCCTGCTGCAAACGCAGGATTGCTAATTAGTATAAAAGAGAAGATAAATCCTACTACCCCAAAGAATAGCATCCATCCCCATCCTTTCACTTTAATCATTTGCAGTTCAACTGCAGTTCCAACCGACCATAAAGACTGAAATAGTAACCAAAAACCAACAAAGAACAGCATAACAGCAAATGTCGTTATCGGTTTAGACAACAGAAGCAGACCAAAAAGAACACTAATAATTCCACTAGCCAAAGTCCACCCCCATCCTCGCATATTTTCCCTGTTCAATGCAGCAAAGGTAATTTCAAAAATTCCTCCCACAATAAAACCTCCTATAAAGAGTGCACTTAATGTAAACAGAGTTATTAAAGGTTGAAACAAACACCAAACTCCCAATGCAGCAGCAATGATACCTACAAGAATAGATATCCACCAATAACGAATAGCTCTTTGAGCTGATTGTAATAAATCTTTTTCCATCTATTTTATTTTAAAATGTTATCGTAATGCTAACAAGTATAAGCAATGACTGCTTACTATAAAACAAGTTTTATTTGACAATGTTCAGTTGGAAAACCATAAAAAAAGACACTTTTAAAAGAGCCCCTACAGCAAGCACAAGACACGTTCAAGTCGGTCTAGGACCGAAGGCCTGTCGGTCTAGGACTGAAGGGTGCTCGGTCTAGGACCGAAGGGGCTTGGGTCTAGGACCGACCAAAGCAAGATAAAAAGAGGGCTAAGATTTACTGAAATAATTGGGGTAAAAATAAAGACAAATAAAGACGCCAATTTCTCCAGGTATGTCCTCCTTCAGATTCATAATACGTATAAGACAAACCTTCTTTATCCAAGAGGGCACGAAAATCAACATTTGCTTGATACAGAAAATCGGTCTTACCTATACCTATCCAATAAACCTGAGGAGGATTCTGAAACTGCTTTTTTAATTTCTCCTCAATATCATTGTATATTGGTGACTCATTTCCTTGACCTGGCAATGTAGCTGCAGAGAACAACCCTACATAATTAAATAGTTCTGGATAATTTAAAGCTATATACAAAGAATGGAATCCTCCCATTGAAAGACCTGCTATCGCACGATTCTCCTTTCCATCAATCACTCTGTAATTTGCCTCAATATACTCCACAATATCAGGAAAACTCTTTTCCATACTCCCTTCCATTGTCTTAGGTAAGTTAAAGTTAGGTTGCTGAAAGCCTAGAGCAGATTCTCCGGGAGCAGCTTCTTGCGACACATTCCCATTGGGCATAACAACTAGCATCGGTTGTGCTTTCCCTTCTGCTATCAAATTGTCTATGATTTGTACTGCCCTACCCAGCGTAATCCAAGCCTCTTCATCACCTCCCATACCGTGTAATAAATAGAGTACAGGATACGCATCTTCACCGTTTTGATAACCCGGAGGAGTATAAATGGTCATTCTTCTATGCATATCCAAAGCAGAACTAAAATACCACTCTTTAGTTACCGATCCGTGAGGTATATTATTCACTTTATACAAGCGAGAAGCCTTACCATCAATAAGAAAGAGGTTGGTCAACGAAGCAACATCCCTAACAACAAAAACATTATTAGGGTCTAAACATTTTACCCCGTCAACGAGAAAGGAATAATTATAAAGTTCCGAAGCAAGAGAGGGAGAGGTATATTCCCAAATGCCATGCTCACCTTTTGTCAAATTCCCTTTATCGAGAGTCTCAATTTTAATAGGAGAATTACCCTTCACAAGCTTAGGCAGAAAATCACCTATAACTTGTACTTGTTGGGCTTGTGGTGCAAACAAACGAAAAGTAACCGTTTGATCATCATTTACCTCAGGAGAGAGTAGTCGCTCACCTTCCCATATAGCTTCTTGTGTAAGAACTACTGCTGAAAGAATCAACCCTAGGACTATTAATAAGAATCTTCTCATAGTTTTGTTATTTTCTTTCTAAGTTAACAAAAAAAATAACGCACACGCATAAAAGTTGCAAATGAGGTGCATTATTGAGCTAGTC
Source organism: uncultured Bacteroides sp. (assembly GCA_964528875.1). Lineage (GTDB taxonomy): Bacteria > Bacteroidota > Bacteroidia > Bacteroidales > Bacteroidaceae > Bacteroides_E. The sequence continues at coordinate 3,916 of CAZGUI010000083.1, forward strand.
TCTGACTAAAAAAAATGAGTCAGAAAAAAACTGCAGCAGTACTCTCTTTGTCATTTTTCAGCTGAAGTGTTGATTTGTAAAATATCGTATTTTTATCTACAACCCCTAGAATGCAAATACACCCCTCAATCAATGGAGATTTACTTTCTTCATCTAGCTCCAACCTACTTCATTGTACTTCATCCAAGCACTATGTCTTTGATCATTAATAGCTAAATTATATATCAGAAGATGTTAAATCATGACTCTCTACAACAGACACCAAAACAGAAGGGACTAAGCCTCCATCGAGGGTAAACTATCTTCTTCAGGAGTATGTCTAGCTAATAACAAACTACACCAAGAAAAAATACTTAACATCGATTTAAGGAGAAAACAAAAAGAAGTAACCATTGAACAGGAGAGAAAGGAGTTTGTTTAGAGGAAAAATAAATTAAAGAGGGTAATGGGCTACGTTTTTTTAGCAGTACACCTCTCTTTAAATACCATTTAATGGAAAAAAGAGCCTATTTTCCATTATGAAGTTAAATCTAAGAGAGTTAAATTAAATTTTTGAGACGCCATTCTATCAAGATATGAAAAAAAAGCTATATTTGTACCTTCATACGCATAAATACGCAAAATATTAATAAAAAATCATAGAATAAAACAAAAGTAACATGCAAAACAAAGGATTTGTAAAGGTTTTTGCGGTATTACTCACACTAGTATCTCTATACTGCCTGTCGTTTACATTCGTTTCACAACACTATGTAAGCAAGGCTAAAGAAATTGCTAAGGGAGATCCAATCGTAGAACAAGAGTATTTAGATTCTCTTTCTAATGAAACAGTGTGGTTAGGAGCTACCTTTAAAAGAGTTCGTGAAAATGAAATTAGTTTAGGTCTGGATCTTAAAGGAGGAATGAATGTTATCCTTGAGGTTTCGGTTCCCGATGTAGTAAAAGCATTGGCTGATCATAAACCCGATGTTGACTTCAATAATGCAGTTGAGTCAGCAGCTAAATTGGCGACAACTAGCCAAGAAGACTTTATTTCATTATTCATTAAAGAGTATAAGAGAATAGCCCCAAGTAATAGTTTGGCAGAACTTTTCGCCACTCAACAATTAAAAGATAAAGTAAATCAAAGATCTACTGACGCTGAAGTTGAACGCGTACTAAGAGACGAAGTTAAAGCGGCTATTTCAAACTCATATAACGTACTGCGTACACGTATTGACCGTTTTGGTGTGGTACAACCCAACATCCAAACGTTGGAAAGCAACTTAGGACGTATTATGATTGAACTTCCAGGTATTAAGGAACCCGAACGTGTAAGAAAACTGTTACAAGGATCGGCAAACCTTGAGTTTTGGGAAACTTATTCAGCCAAAGAGGTTATTCCTTTTTTACAATCGGCAGATGTTGCTCTTAAACAACATTTAGCTAGCCAAGCACCAGCTGAAGCTGAAACTCCTCAGGAAGAAGTTGAGGAAGTAGACACAGCAACAACTGAAACCATAAGCGTAGCCGACAGTCTAGCTGCAGCATTAAAAGGGGACACACAAAAAGTAGCAACAGCTGAAGAAATTGAACGAGCTAAAAAAGAGCATCCTCTTTTGGCTATACTACAACCAAACGCATCGGGACAAGGTCCGGTTGCGGGATATGCTCATTATAAGGATACAGCAGAAATCAACCGATTCCTTGAATCAAAAGAAGCTCAAGCGGTATTCCCAAGAGACTTAAGACTTAAATGGGGTGTATCGGCAGCTGAGTTCGATAAAAAAGAACAAATTTATGAGCTTTATGCCATCCGTTCTACTGAACGCAACGGGAAAGCACCTCTTGAGGGAGATGTAGTTACTGATGCAAGTGACACATACGACAACTATGGCCGTCCGGCTGTTAGTATGACGATGAACTCTGAAGGAGCACGTAAATGGGCTCAACTGACAAAAAAGAACATAAACAAATCCATTGCGATTGTTTTGGATGACTATGTGTACTCTGCTCCAAACGTAATGAATGAAATTACCGGAGGTAGTTCACAAATCACAGGAAACTTTACTCCCGACCAGACTAAAGACTTAGCCAACGTATTGAAGACAGGTAAAATGCCTGCTCCGGCACACATTGTACAGGAAGATATCATTGGTCCTTCTTTAGGTCAAGCATCTATTAATGCAGGTATCATTTCATTTGCTATCGCCCTATTGCTATTGATGACCTTTATGTGTGTGATCTATGGTATCATACCGGGTATGATTGCTAATGGAGCATTATTCCTGAACTTATTCTTTACCCTCGGTATACTTGCTTCCTTCCAGGCAGCACTTACCATGTCAGGTATTGCGGGTTTGGTATTAGCACTGGGAATGGCAGTAGATGCGAACGTTCTTATTTACGAACGTATTAAAGAAGAGCTTGCAGCTGGTAAAGGCTTGAAAAAATCATTAGCAGATGGTTACTCCAATGCTTTTTCGGCAATTTTTGATGCCAACTTAACATCCATTATTACAGGTATCATTTTATTCTGGTTTGGTACAGGTCCTATTCGAGGCTTTGCAACTACTTTAATCATAGGTATTATCTGTTCATTCTTTACTGCAGTTTTCTTAACTCGTATTGTATATGAACACTTCTTAGGTAAAGACAAATTATTAAATCTAACTTTCACCACTTCAATTTCTAAGAATATTCTAGTTAACCCTACTATTCGCTTTGTTGAAGGTAACAAAAAAGCATTGACTGTTGCAGGAATCATATTGGTTATCTGTATTGGTGCTTTAGGTGTAAGAGGATTAAGTCAAAGTATTGACTTTACCGGAGGTAGAAACTACCAAGTACGCTTTATAAACACCATTGAACCGGAAGAAGTAAGAAGCCTGATTGCAGACAAATTTGAAGGTGCTAACGTAAGTGTTTTAGCTATTGGAACCGATAAACGTACTGTACGTATCAGTACCAACTATAGAATTGAAGAAAGTAGCAGTACAATAGACTCTGAAATTGAAGCATACTTATACGAATCTTTGAAACCTCTATTAACCGAAGAAATTCCTTTAGAGGTATTTATTGACAGAGAGAATCACACAGGTGGAAGTATCATTAGTTCACAAAAAGTAGGACCAAGTATTGCTGAAGATATTAAGATTGCAGCCATCTGGTCGGTAGCTCTTGCGGTATTAGCCATCGGACTGTATATATTAATGCGTTTCCGTAACATTGCCTTTAGTGTGGGTTCTGTTGCTGCATTAACCAGTGATACATTGATGATTTTAGGAATTTACGCTTTATGTTGGGGATGGATGCCATTCTCGCTAGAGGTAGACCAAACATTCATTGGAGCGATCCTTACAGCTATTGGTTATTCCATTAACGATAAGGTGGTTATTTTTGACCGTGTGAGAGAGTACATCAATCTATATCCCAAACGTAGTTATAGAGATTTATTCAACACCTCGCTTAATACCACACTTTCACGTACCGTTAATACCTCTTTCAGTACATTGTTAGTACTATTGTGTATTTTCATCTTGGGAGGTGACTCTATTCGTAGCTTCTCATTTGCTATGATACTGGGTGTGATCTTTGGTACATTCTCTTCTTTATTCGTAGCTTCTCCAATAGCATATTACTTGCTGAATAGAGGGGATAAAAAAGACAGAGAGAAGGCTGTTGAAGCATAATATATAAAATATAAGAATTCTAAAAGGGAGAGAACTTAAATGTTTTCTCCCTTTTTTATGCTCTATATCGTTCGAATACTATATATTAACATCTATTATTCAACGTGCTCCAACCGATTGATAACATAAACTTTGGAATTTCCACTTAATCCAATCCTATATGAAAAACAAAAGCTTAATTCTTAATCCTTATTTTATCGTAGGGCTGATCTTATTACTTCTCAATGATTTTATCTTTAAACAAGCGCTTGGTAATGCTTTAACAGGAAAACTATCCGACTTTGCAGGTTTATTTATATTTCCACTATTTGTTGCTTTCTTATTACCAAAACTCAAACGATCCATTGCCTTCATTACAGGGATTGCCTTTATACTGTGGAAAACACCCTTAGCAGACCCTTTTATTCATTTTATAAACCAATGGTTCATCTTTGACATACATCGTGTGGTTGATTACACTGATTACATTGCCCTTTTAATCCTACCTTTAAGCCACTATGTAATTAATAATCCCCACAGTAGAAAAACCGTACTAGCAAGTCATAAACTTAGAGTAGCTTCAACATACATCCTCTCTTTCATTGCCTTCTTTGCTTTTTGTGCTACCTCTATTCCCCTTAGAGAAATGCCCAAGGGAAACATTTACATAGGAAAGTCCTATACTATTAAATTACCTAAAGATTCCATAATCAGAACCATTGAAGACATGGGGTATAACTGCGTGTTTCACCCCAGAGACACCACCCAAATAGAGAGTATAGATTTCTACCAGACAGATAACATTGTTCGCTATAGCATTCAAAAGAAAGACTCTACAGCTATTGATACAATAGCCAACATCAAGTATGATCTTAAAGAGCTAAAGCCTAATAAAACCAAACTGACAATTATTAATGTCACATTATCTAAAAAAGGGAACATCCAAAATTGGAAGGTGCTCAAGGAAGCGAGCAAAGAATACGAGTCGTGGCTAAAACAGAACTTAATCAAAAGGATTGATTGATCTTATTGAATTACACAGTGAAAGGGATGTATAATAAATATCTTTTGGCAAACAGAAATAGTACATCAATACCAATTATTCAAACTTGAAACTCTTAACCAGAAAAATAGTATTAGAGGAGTTAAAGAACCTGAAACTTTATTTTAAGGACTTATTAGAGTGTACCGAAGATTTCAGAGCATTTGATACGGACAAAAGCGTGACATTCAATTTAGATTACTATTGGGGGGGGGTATGAAAGAAGTTGGCATTAGCATCGAGAAGAAAGGAATTGCAAAATGCTATATGGAACAAAAACAACTGAATATCAAACATATTGTAAAGACCTTTACTCAAAGATTATAAAAGGATAAATCCCCAACAAAACCCAATTAGCACTCTGTGGCATACGCATAAGCGCTCTATTCTAGAACCAATTTCTTGAGGATTTAGATTTGATTTATGAATTGAGGGAGTGGATACCGAAGTCATAATGTTTATATTTGAACCTTAATAAAAGGTCCTTTTTCATTGTTCCAAAATGATTCAATTTTTTCGATTGTAGAGATTTTAATATGAGGATTAAAATATCCTGAATCATAATGGTTATTAAATTCGTAATCAAAACATGTTGCATACTTATTATCGTGGGTTATATTTACTCCAATAGCACAGAGACCTACATATTTCGGAATATCTTTAGATATTAATCGCTTCATTTGATTTATAGCAGAAAACCATGAAAAATCATCCCTTTTTTTAAAAACTGTATTTTGCATAAATTCCTTATTGTTTTTAGGATTGTCCATATCAAAAGGTGTTAAGTCCATTTTAACCATAACCTTCTCTTCTTCAAGAAGAGGTTCTGTCATACAAAAATGGATTAATCCTACTAAAGGAAAGCCATCACTAATTAAACCTTGTAATTGGCTTATGCCATATGAGTTGGGAGCTTTTTTAGGATTTCTACGAGTTGGTCTTACAACTTTAGTTTCTATAGCTACTGTACGTTCAAAATAAATTTTACCATTTCCCCCATAAGGAATAATTAAAATATCATAATCCCCAGGCTTATCGTTAACATCAAATCCTAATAGTTCGCGTTTAATGTTAAATCCAAGATAAAATCCTTTGTACCCATGAAATGCTTCTATTCCTATAGGTGCAGATAACAAGTTTGAAAAAAGATTATAATTTATCTTATTGTTATGTTTTGAGAAAGATAGAGATTTTGTTATGTTTTCTTCTGCAACATAATAATTTATGTATTCATCTGTAAGATTAATCATATTTTGAGGTTGTTATTGATTAACCGAAGATATAAAAAATCATGCCAAACCAATGAGTTACGAGGTACAAAAACAAAAAACGGAGAGAGTTTTTCAACTTTCTCCGTCTCTGTACCCAGACCCGGGGTCGAACCGGGATGGATAAATCCACTGGTGTTTGAGACCA
>CAZGUI010000084.1:0-9973 GCA_964528875.1 uncultured Bacteroides sp.
TATTATGAACTTTGCTGTTCTTAAGGGATAGCTACCCTAGTCTTTTGTGTTATTTTACTCAACTGCTTTAGTAGAGATAACGTAGAAAGTGATAAGAAGGGAAACTGTTATTAAAAGGAAGCACTCTTGATTCTCTGATCTATGGAGTTAAACGGTGGGTGTTTGCATACTAAGTCCTTGATTCCGTCAAGAATAAGGATAAGTCTTTGTATGTAAGAGAAGATTCTTAGATACTACTCAGGTTTTAGGGATTAAGTAGAACTACTGTTTGACTGATAGGGCATCTTTTTCAGATGCGAATGTATTGATGTATAACTAAAATAAATGCTGTAATTTTTGTCTCCTTGTGAAATAAAGAATAAGGCTGATAGGTTATAGCTGAGTCTTTATAAGTAACATCTAATTAAATACTAAATTCATTCCTTTAGTTTCAAGCATATCTCTTATCCAGCTTAAACCCAAACGAGCTTCGTTTTGAAAGCAGTCTGTGTAGTTAAACACATAAAAAATCCCCTACTAATAATCAATTAGTAGGGGATTTTCATGTATAATTTAATTAAAGAGAGTCGTTTTTTTAATCAACAATTTCCCAAGACTTTCTAAGTCTTTCAATGTTTTCTTGAGCTTCTTTCACTCCTTCAGCTGCTGCTTTTTTAATCAATTTAATACCTTGCTCTTTTTCTCCTTGTAAGAAGTAAAGAAGACCAATAGCATGTGTCTTTTTGGGTGAATCAGAAACTTTAGATAAATGTTCAGAAGCATCTTTATAATATCCTAGTCCTAAACAAGAGTTAGCCGCATTTAGATGAGCTATTTCATCATCAGGGAATAGAACAGCCGCAACTCGGATTGTTTCATTGTACTCGTCACTACCCGGTTTGTAACTTAAAGCTAGACGATAAAGTTCACTAGAACTTACTAGTTTAGGATTCTTCATAAGCATTTCACGAGTTTCTTCCACTGTAAATGGACGAACTTCGTAAGCAATGGTATATTCTGAGCGACGTAAAGAGGGATATACGTTATCTTTAATGTATTTATATGACTGTGCGTGTTTTACACGAATACGTGATTCTTTAGCATCAAGACTTAGGGTACCATCAATGATTTCAAGAATCTCTGTTTTATCGCTTAAACTACTTTTGGCAATTGCTTCACGGAATCCTGTCCAATCTTCAGCCGTATATGCAATTTGCATATAAGAGTCTGCAATACCATAAGCACTTTGAATGTAGTTTTTAAGTGCTATAGCTCTGTTTTTGGCTAAGCGTTCATTGTTTGCATAAGAACCATCTGGAGATGCATAACCGTGAATAGTCATACCTACTAGAGTATTCGCCTCTTCGTTTTGAACAATGTTCAGTGTATCTCTTATTTTATTCAGTTCTTCTTTATTGTTTCTAAATTCAGGAAGAATTTCTGTTCTACCTATCTTAAAGTCTAAGAATGCAGTACCCTTTACAGAGCGACTCTTAATAGCTTCAACGGCTGGTTCAACATAAGATAATAGAGGGATAAAAGGAGGAGGAACTATGTCTATATCAGTCATTAATGTGTTTTCAGAATTTAAAGGGGCTTTATTACAACCACATAAGTCTTTAGAAATCATTAATTGTGCATGATTCATCCAAACCTCATAAGGAACGGATTCACTATATGAAACTAAAGGATAACCTGGAGTTCTTTTAGTAATTAACTGGGTTGGAACCTCGTAAGGAGTGTTACGTTGTTGATAGAGATTGGCTTTTCTTCCCAATACTTCTACAGGAGTAAAAGCATGAGCTTCACTACCATTCACAAGTACAGGAGTAAAAATAAACTGCTTGTTTTTCTTTAATTGTAAGTCAGTGAAATCAAACTCTAAATTAAGAATTACTTTATCTCCTTGTTTTTCAATTTTCATATCTCTTATATAAGGATTATCAGCATTACCCAATACAGGAATTGCACATATAAGAGCACATATGATGAATAAAATATTAAATCTTTTTTTCATTGTCTTTTTCTTTTAGAATACGTAAACCAAACTTAATGCGGCTTTTGTTGGACCCACATAATTATGTACACGGTTAGTCTCTTTGTCAGAGCACTTAACACAAGGATATTGTTTAAATTTAGTGTATGCATATCCAATGGCTATTTCTGCTTCCAGATTCCAGTGTTTACCCAACATCCAAGCATATCCATATCCTATACCGGCACCTACAAGCCACCCTTCTAAACGTTTTTCTTTTAAAACTGCAAAGTTTGTGCCTAAAAACTTAAAGTCAGCATCAATATTTCCTGCGTTATAAATGCCTGAGTGTAAGTGCATGGCAAAGAAATGGCCATTCATTTTTTGACAAAACCAATAGCGAGCTTCAGGTTGAATAAGGAAGTGCTTGATTTTTTTGTTTTCATCAAAAGTCCATGGGTTATAATTTGCAGAGATGTCTAATGTCCATTTTGGTGCTAAAGAAAACTCAAGACCCAGATTAAATGTAGTAGTAGCATCATAGAGTAAATTGGTCTTAAGAGCTACATTTTGTGCTCTTAGTGAATTTGTACCAATAAGAAGGAAAAAAATGACAGCTACTGAAGTAATCATTCTTTTAATTGTTTTTTCTTTCATATTCTAGTTACTTATTAATGTAGAAGTTCATGTTAGTAAAACATAATACAATATTGGTGATTTATTTTTAGATAGCCAAGTATTGTTGTGATTTTTTGGTGTTTTGTTTTGTATAATTGGGTAATCTACTTTTAAAAGCGTTTCATTTTAGCTTTTTAATCTATATAGTGTTTTAGTTAAGTTTAGTAAATGTGTTCATTCAGTTCTAATAGTTTACTTTTGTGGAAATCGATTGTTTTTGGCTAATACTGAGGTCGTTAATTTGCTTTCTAATAAGGTTGTAATAGTTCGATTGATGTTGTGATTTTATAGTTATAGCTTATTATTGAACAGTTTGTGTTTTGTTTTGTGTGTGGATACTGAATGGATGTTGTATTTGCCATTAAGAGAATAGCTTTTACTTCATGTGCTATCAGTTGATCGAACAAAAATGATATATCTATATATGGATTGTGTATTCTATTTTTCAGATTAAATAATTTAGTTGTTTTCATTTAATCTTCTGAATCTAGTATTTAGAAAAAAACTTAGTCTTTTGGGGTTCATTTGTATAAAAAAGAACTTGTAAATTTTGTTCATCTTATTCATTGTTCTCTCTAGATTTCTATTCTTTAGATTGTATCTATTTATTACTTCTTGTGAATGAAAGTTCTGATTTTTTTTAAGAAGAAAAAAGCTTAATGTTTGTTTTTTTACATATAGATTAACAATCTGTACTCCTTTATTTCTGTAATAAGAAGAAGGTGAGTTTATATATTATAGACACAGAGCGATTTAGATTTCTCTATTACTGTTGAATCCTTTTATCATTTTAAGCGTTTTTTAAGAAGTTAAACTCTCCACTTTTATTTAAGAATAAAAGATAAGAGAGTTTAACTGTAAACTAAAAAGTACGTTTGCTAGATGTTGTATTTCATTATTTTATATAAATAGTATTTCTATCTAAAATGTTTTTTAAGATATATTTCTGAGAATTACTATAATACTTAAAATTAAACTCTTCATTAAAATCTATTGTGAGCCCAATATTTCTATAATTAATGATTATAGAAGAATAAGCTTTTGCTCCACCAGCATGATGTGCGTGCTCAGTTGATGAAACTCTTATACATATACTAATTAATTAATACTTTCCTCTATCTGAGCTTGCTTGAATTAGAAGAAATTTCACACTATCAATACGTGTTTATGTGGGGCTTTGGTAAAAAAGAAAATAAGTAGGAAAAACATTTCTTTTTTGATTTAGTGAAGTGTAAGGCTTCGATCTTATTTTTTATATTGAATAAACGAAAATAAATAGAGACTTTACTTATTAACAAAAACCTTTTAGGTTGTTGAATATATATTAATAAAACACTCTTCTGATTCTATGTTAAGTCAAGAGAGTGTTTTATCTTTGTAGTATATTAAGGAAAGTAAAGACAATGGCTATACAGAAACGAAAATCATATAATAAAAGGAGTAATTCTCAAGAAACGAATGAATATGGAAGAATACAACCTCAGGCTGTAGAACTGGAAGAGGCTGTATTAGGGGCTTTGATGATTGAAAAAGATGCTTATTCATTGGTGTGTGAGATTTTGCGACCGGAATCGTTTTACGAGCATAAGCATCAGTTAATTTATGAAGCCATTGCTGAATTGGCCATGAACCAACGACCCGTTGATATCTTAACTGTAAAAGATCAATTAGCTAAGCAAGGTAATCTAGAAGAAGTGGGTGGCCCTTTTTACATTACACAATTGAGTAGTAATGTGGCTACTTCTGCACATATAGAATATCATGCCAGAATTATAGCTCAGAAATATCTTGCACGACAATTAATCAGTTTTTCTAGTAATATTCAAACTAAAGCATTTGATGAAACCCTTGATGTAGATGACTTAATGCAAGAGGCTGAAGGTAGCTTATTTGAACTTTCTCAGCGTAATATGAAGAAAGATTATACACAAATTGATCCGGTCATTCAAGATGCTTATGAATTATTGAAAAAGGCCGCTTCTCGTACCGACGGATTAAGTGGTTTGGAGAGTGGTTTCGAGGATTTAGATCGAATTACTTCGGGTTGGCAAAAATCCGACTTAATTATTATTGCTGCACGTCCCGCTATGGGTAAAACCGCATTCGTGTTGTCTTTGGCTAGAAATATTGCTGTAGATTATAGAAGGCCTGTTGCTCTATTTTCCTTGGAGATGAGTAATGTACAGTTGGTTAACCGTTTGATTTCAAATGTTTGTGAAATTCCGGGAGATAAAATAAAAAGTGGTCAGTTGGCTGATTATGAATGGCAGCAGTTAGATAGTAAATTAAATGGTTTAATTAATGCTCCTTTATATGTAGATGATACTCCTTCTCTTTCTGTTTTTGAGTTAAGAACTAAAGCTCGTCGTTTGGTTAGAGAGCATAAAGTAGAGATTATTATCATTGACTATTTGCAGTTGATGAATGCTAGTGGTATGTCTTTTAACAGTCGTCAAGAGGAGGTAAGTACCATATCTCGTTCTTTGAAAGGTTTGTCTAAAGAACTGGATATTCCAATTATAGCTTTGTCTCAGTTGAACCGTGGGGTTGAAAGCCGTGAAGGTGTTGATGGGAAAAGACCTCAGTTAAGTGATTTGCGTGAATCGGGAGCTATTGAGCAAGATGCTGATATTGTTTGCTTTATTCACCGACCTGAATATTATAAAATCTTTGAAGATGAAAAAGGAAGAGATTTAAGAGGTATGGCCGAGTTTATTATAGCAAAACATCGTAACGGTGCAACCGCAAATATTCTCTTACGATTTACCGGTGCATTAACTAAGTTCCAAAACATTAACGATAATGATATATCTTCCATAACAGAATTTGGTCAGATAAGCTCTAAAATGAATACAATGAATGAACCTCAGGATATGATTGGCTCCTCTTTGGGAGTAGCTGATGATCCCTATAAAGAAATGTATCAAGCTAATAACGATCCATTGCCTTACTAACTAGACTTTGGGGCGGGCTTTATTTATGTGTTGATTTTATTGAAGTATTGCTCATTATAAAGTGAGTGATACAATCCATTTTGTGCTATGAGTTCTTCGTGGGTACCTTCCTCTGCTATTTCACCTTGTCTAATAACTAATATCTTATCTACACTACGGACAGTCGATAGTCTATGAGCAATGATTAAGGTAGTTCTGCCTTCCATTAACTGATAAAGACCTTTTTGTATTAAGGCTTCACTTTGTGAATCAATGTTGCTAGTTGCTTCATCTAATAGAAGTATTTGTGGGTTGGCTATTGCTGCTCTAGCTATGTTTAACAATTGTCTTTGTCCTTGGCTTAAATTACTTCCGTCGTTATCTAAATAAGTTTGATACCCATTGGGTAGATTTTGAATAAAAGAGTGAGCTGTTGCTGTTTTTGCTGCTTGTATTACTTCTTCATCTGAAGCGTTAGGTTGTCCAAACCGTATGTTTTCCATTATGGTTCCTGTAAAAAGGTGAGTATCTTGCAATACTAAGGTAATCTTCTCTCTGAGGTTTTGTCTTTTTAATTGATAAATAGAATGATTATCTATTTTAATATCACCGGAATCACAATCAAAAAATCTAGGTAATAAATTAAATATTGTAGTTTTCCCTGCTCCGGTTGGTCCTACTAGTGCCACTTTGCTCCCGCCAGTAATATGGAAAGATACACTTTTTAATATGGTTTTATCGGGTTTATAGCCAAACACAACATGGTCAAAGGTGATATCACCTTTTATCGTTTTCAATGTAATACTATCACTTAAATCTTCGGTTTCAGGTTGATCATCTAATAATTCAAATACTCGCTCTGCACTAGCTAAAGCAGATTGTAAGTTATTGTACATTGTAGCTAATTGATTGATCGGTCCCCCAAATCGTCTGGAGTATTGAATAAATGAGGCCAGTCCTCCCACATCTAGTAGCTTATTTAATGCTAAAAAACCACCAATAATTGTAATAAAAACAAAGTTAAGTGTGTTAAAGTTTTGCATTAAAGGCATCATCATACCTGAATACAGTTGTGCTTTTTTTGCTTCCTTGTTGAGCTGATCGTTTAAAATTCTAAAGTCTTTTTTTATCTTTTCTTCATGATTAAAAACTTTAATTACTGAACTGGCAGTAATCATCTCTTCAATATATGCATTCAGTATTCCTACACTCTTTTGTTGCTTTTGAAAGTAGAACTTGCTTCGTTTCACTATTTTACGTACAGCTAAGTACATTAAAGGAATGGTAATGGCAACTATAAGTGTTAATAAAGGGCTGATATAAATCATAATGGCGAATATACTAACCAACATTAAGCTACTAACGAACAGTTCAGCTAAACTATCGGTCAACACATCACTTATACGATCCATGTCATTTGTGTATCTACTCATTAAATCACCATGACGTTTAGAGTCAAAAAAACGAATAGGTAAACGTTCCATTTTCTCAAATAATTCTTGTCTTAATTTCGTGACTGTGTTTTGTCCCAAATGAACTAAAAAGCGATTCTGTAAATAAACTGCAATAACACCTAATAGATAGACTCCTGCTAGTATGGCTAATATATAAGGAAACTCATTGAATCTTTTAGGTAAAATATAGTCATTAATTAAAGGGCGTAACAGATAGGATGTTGTTAGTGTACAGGCTATATTTAAAAGCATAAGAACAATAATGAGAGGAATGGTTTTCTCTTCTTTGTATAAATAAGAAAAAAGTCTAAAAAAGGTTTTCTTACTATTTTTTGGTTTCTCTTTTTGCACCATACTTTTCTATTGTTCTATTTGAAATAACTTTTGATAAGTCATGGAGTTCTTCATTAATGCTTGTGGAGTGTCAAAATCAATAATTTCACCTTTATCCATTACTATAACTCGATTTACCGCATTCAATGTGTGAATTCGTTGTGTTACTATAAGCGTTGTCATTTGATTTGTATTTAAGCTTAAGTTGTACCAAATCTTTTTTTCTGTTTGGGCATCAACTGCACTAGTAGAATCATCTAATAATAGTATTTTGGGACGGGTTAAAAGTGCTCTGGCTATGCATATACGTTGTCTTTGCCCTCCTGACAAATTGATTCCTCCTCGTCCTAATTGTGTTTCATACCCATTCGTTAGCTGCATAATAAAATCATGAGCTTCTGCTATTATTGCGGCATCTTCTAACTCCTTTTGAGATACCTTTAGGTTACCCCATCGTAAATTATCAGCTATTGTCCCTGTAAAGAGTTCGTTTACTTGAAAAACAACCCCCATTTCACTACGAAGGGCTTTTTTTGAATAATATTTAATGTTCTTGTTATCAATTAGAATTTCGCCGGATGTTACATCATAGAGTCTAGGTATGAGATTTAATAAAGAACTTTTACCCGATCCTGTAGCGCCCACTATAGCTACTGTTTCTTTAGGATTTATTTTGAATGAAACATTTTTTAATGCTACATCTTCATCATCAGAGTATTGTAAATTGACATTCTTAAATTCTATAGCTCCTTCAGTAATCTCCTGACTACTTTTTTTATTATCTACTATGGATGGAGAAAAGTTCAGTATCTCATCGGTCCGTTTTGAGGAAGCCCATGCTCTGGCAAAACCCATTATGGTAAAAGATAGCATAATTAAAGCCATTAAAATCTGCACAAAATAGTTTATAATGGCAATCAGTTCTCCTACTTGCATCTCATTATTCATCACTCTGTTACCTCCAATCCATAGAACAACAATTATTGCTGCATTTATAATGAGCTCCATGATGGGGTAGGCACAGACTAAAATGTCCCAAGCCTTTAAAGTTACATTTCGATGTTCATAGTTACTCTTCTTAAACTTCTTTATTTCAAGATTTTCTCTAGTATACGCTTTAACAACCCGTATATTGTTTAAATTCTCTTGAATTACTAAGTTGAGTCGGTCTAGTTTTTCTTGTGTTTTAGTAAATAAAGGAAATACAGTTTTTAAAACAACTGAAACAACAATAGCCAAAATAATGATGGCTATGAAAACGATAAGAGATAAGCTTGCATTTATTTTTATGATGAATATGAATGAAAAAATAAGTAATAATGGTGCTCTGAGAAATACACGTAAGAGCGTTAATACAGCTCTTTGAATAATAGATATGTCATTTGTTAGTCGGGTAATTAGTGTTGACGACTGAAATAGATCAATATCTTTGATTGAGTAAGATTGAATTTTATCAAAGAGGGTATTTCTTAAATCTGTACCAAATTGAACAGAAACGTCTGAAGAAATATAGATGTTTAATAAGTTAGATATAAGACTCAATATAGAGATACCTATCATAGTCATACCAGTGTTAACTATCGTATCCCAATTATTATCCATAATTCCTTTATCAATAATTATAGACATCAAATAGGGTAAGGTAGTCTCGCAAGCTACAAAGATTAAAATTAGTATGGGGCTCCAAATGATTTTAGCTCTATGGTTCTTTAATAAAATTTTATAAGCTTTCATAGGAGTTTATATATTGAAAAAAGAGTGTTCATCCACATTATACACCTTTTAAGTGTCTGTTTATAATTTAATAATAACGAAAGATATGAAAAAAAGTTTCACTAAAAAGATTTTTTGAGCTCTCTAAAGTTTTTGTTTTCAAAAATACGCATTCATTACTTGGTTTCTTCATTTATATTGAAAAATATAATGTGTACGTAGGGTATAAATATTGATAAGGGGATACAATGAAAAGAATAATTTTGACTTCTCATAAGATTTAGTCTATCTTTGAACTATATATTAAGTATAAACGAATAAAAAGGCTTTTAAAATGGGAGATACACCAAATTGTATTAAATGTGGCAGCTCTGTTACTTATTTTGATGGATCACTATATCATTGTACGGAATGTTTTCATGCATGGACTGAAGATGATGCTGTAGCTGCTGAATCTGCATCTAAAGTTGTTGATAGTAATGGTAATGAGCTTATGGATGGAGATGATGTAACTGTAATTAAGGATTTGAAGGTTAAGGGTTCTTCAATGGTTGTAAAAAGAGGTACTAGAGTTCGTGGCATCCGCTTATCATCCGATGATCCTACACACGTTCAGGGTAGGGTAGATGGGCAAACTATATTCCTAATGACTGATTTTTTAAGAAAATAACAACAAGTTATATTTGTGAACCGATGACAAGGGATGAGACATAAACCTCATTCCTTTTTTTATTGATATGTAGTGGGATTTTGCATATAAATCTTTTTAAGGATCTACTTTACCATTACTCTGTTAAGAGAGTAAGATATAAAATAAAAAGCGTTCTAAATTTAATTTAGAACGCTTTTTATAGTGATCGCGGCAGGGTTCAAACCTGCAACCTACTGATCCGTAGTCAGTTACTCTA
>CAZGUI010000085.1:0-9930 GCA_964528875.1 uncultured Bacteroides sp.
TCTCTTGGTCATTTGAAACTATTAGACACAAATAAACAAATGTTTTCGTTTATAAGCAAATATGTTGCGATTCATTTCACGCAGTAACCACTCCATGTATATCATCAACAAATCTTTTAACTTTCACAGTATCCTGTCCATACACTTTTATCCAGTCAAACTCATTAAACGGCTCTTTGTTAACTAATATTTGACCGTTTATATCTCCATTTACACTCACATAGTCGAGTATAGATTTAAGGTATTCCAACTGTACAGAACTAAGACTATTTGAATCTATAAACTGAGAGAATTTCTGCAATGCTGTTTCACGGTCAATACCCACAAGCGAACGCAAGAATATAGCAACATTTCCATACATTCTATTAGCGATATGCTTTTCGTAATCTTCCTTGCTTCCCAACTCTTCCCAAAGTACTTTCTCCAATTCTCTGATATCACTATCTGTGAGCTGCTCCAAGTTCTTTATCTTTTGAATAACAAGACTATTGCTGTTCTTGCTCAAATACTCCAGCACCTTCTGTTTATAAGAAACAATCAATCGAGGTTTACCCACCTCATCACCTGGAGTCACTATATCTTCAATATCAATAATAAAGGTTTTTGTCTCTTTACCATCAATAAAGTTCATTAGCTCTCTTAGCTCTTTACGCACACGCTCAAGATCAGATAAAGTAACATCTTCCCAAAACGCCTCCGTCTGCACTTCTTTAATAACATCTAACTTGGCTCTCACCTGAGGAGCATTCAACTTCTCTCTTTGCAATATTTCGGCAATTGTTGCCACAGTTTGAATATTCTTTTCGGCACTAACCTCCTTATCCAACAAAGAAAGCTCAATCACAAGCATAATCAAATCAAACCGTTTTGGGTTTTCATCTTCCAAAGATGATAAAAGCAAAGGTGATATATTGCTTCTGATCTCTAGCCCATCCATTGCCGAAATATATTCCCAGGTAATGTCAGCAGAATATTTATCAACCAACTGCCAAACGTTACGCACATCAATATGCTTTCGATTTAGCTCCTTCACTTGCGTTTGCAGCTCCAACTTCAGCTCGCTGCATAAACCTCTAAGATATTCATCATCTTGGTATATTAAATCTTGCAAGGCTATAGCAGTATCCAGCTTTAAGTTAAACAGCTTTTCGGTAAGCGACTGTTGACGTACGGAAGCCTTTTCTTTGAAATCTACACTAAAATATTCGAAGTTACCGCAATAATCAAATATCAGAAACTCCTCTTTATCCAAATCTGGACCAAAAATATCTTCCGAAAGGCGAGTGCCTCTACCTATCATTTGCTGGAACTTAATCTTAGACTTCACACCCTTAAAGAATACCAAATTTAATATGTCCGGAACATCAATACCGGTATCAAGCATATCCACCGACACAGCAATCTGCGGATTATTATTTCGTTGTTCAAAATTATCTATAAGATTTTGTGCATAACTAACCGTATTATCAATCAACACACAAAAGTTATGACCATACTTTGGATAGAGTAAATGAAAACGATCTACAATCTGTTGAGCATGATTATGGTTGTAAGCAAAAATAATTGTTTTACCAATCTTCTCACCACCCCCAACCTTCAATCCGTTTGTCATTAAATCTTGCAAAACCTTATCAACAGTATCATTGTTGAAAAGATAATTATACATCTCTCTCGGATTAAAATCCCTTCTTCCAAAAAGCAATACTTCCAACGATACATTTTCACTTTCGTATTCATACACCTTTTCAAGCTGCTCTTTTTCATCCTCACAAAGGTCGTCATACTTAATCCCGTCCGAGAGTATTCTCGACTTCCTATTAATCACATTATAAGGCGTCAAGAAATCATCCGCAACCGCCTCATCCAACTCGTAATCAAAATTAGGCTCACCCTGCTCTAAATGAAAGGTTTGATATGTGCTCCTGTCAACCTCATCCCTAGGCGTTGCCGTTAACCCAATAAGGAACGAATCGAAATAGTTAAAGATGGACATATATTTCCCAAAAATACTTCGGTGCGCCTCATCAATAATAATTAAATCGAACCTACCCACCGAAAACTCTTTAGCATCAGCATCAATGAAATTAATCATTGTCTGATAAGTAGAGAAAAGAATACGAGCATTTTTATCAGGTTTTTTACTACTATCAGAAAGTGCCGACGTAGTAACATGCGGAAGCAACTTAGAGAAGTTTCTCATAGCCTGCCTAACCAAAGCTGTGCGGTCGGCAAGAAAAAGCACATTCTTCACCCAATCATTGCGCATCAGCACATCCACAAGAGAGATAGAAACACGAGTCTTTCCAGTGCCCGTAGCCATCACCAACAACCCACGGCGGTGAAAACTATTTAGGTGCTCACAAATGGCAGTAATACCCCTTTTTTGATACTCCCTATTAGTAATATCATCACTAATTCGCAAATCGGTAATTGGCTTACGCCTTTGCCGTAGAATAAGTAATTCTAAATCTGCACGACTATGAAAACCATAAACCCTTCTAGGCGGATATCCCAAACGATCTATACAATAAATCTCATAACCATTGGTATAATAAATAATAGGCTTAACACCCCATTTAGCTTCCAAACAATCGGCATACAACTCGGCCTGATGCTTCCCTGCCGACGGGTCTATACTAGTTTTCTTAGCCTCAATAACCGCCAGTGGCTTACCATCCAAACCATATATAACATAATCTATATGCCCAACGTTAGCCCTGTTAGGCATTCCCGCCGTGCTAATCTCCACACCCACCATATTAGGTGCAAATATATTTTTCTCAGTAGCCACCTGCCAACCCGCCTCTCTAAGCAGCTGATCAATATACAATACGCGAGTCTCGGCTTCAGTAAAATATTGTGGCAGAGGAGCAACCTTTAAAACATCAGCGTTTTCTGCAACCTTCTCATACTTCTTAACCACTACCGGGTTAGGCTCAACATCCGATTTAGGACTAACATATACCTCTTTTTGTTGCGTAAGCAATACCCTGTCGAACCGAGGGAAAGTATCAATAACCCCCAACATCATCAACACCGAACCCACAAAATTATGTAGATTGAGAACGCTAAAAAACGATTCCTTACGCGATACATTACCCAAGTGAGCAGCATTATTACCCGCCTTACGAATATAATGCAGGTTCTTCATCAATATATCATCATTAATAAAGCCCTTAAACTCCTCAGCATCCACCAACTCAAAAAGTGATGCCCTTTCGGAAATATTAAAACCCTTAAG
This sequence comes from uncultured Bacteroides sp., assembly GCA_964528875.1. Classification (GTDB taxonomy): domain Bacteria; phylum Bacteroidota; class Bacteroidia; order Bacteroidales; family Bacteroidaceae; genus Bacteroides_E. The sequence continues at coordinate 3,242 of CAZGUI010000085.1, forward strand.
CAAATAAATAGCCTTTGTAATATACTCCAATGCACGCCTGCAACTCAATGCCGACTTAGAAGGATCATTCAACAGACAAACCTCCGCCTCGTAGCAAAAAGTATATAAATCAATAAAGTCGGGATTGTTTTTCAGGAAGTCGAAATTCCGCCTTTGTGTTGCGGTATCATTAAAGCTAGCACCAACATGCAAATCAGACCAATGATTATAATCAATAGCGGGCTCCTCAACTCTACCCTCTAAATTAAAATCTGATTTATTATTGTCGTGCGAATCCATAAGTGCTAACTTTATGTTTAGATATGCAAATATATCAAAAAATACTCGCTTTCCGCTTTTATTTAATCTTCATTTTTATAACAAAGTGCATCTAGCATTGCAGCTCTATATTTAAAAATATGTTTTTGATCTTCAGGAAGATCATTTGGATTTTCATTATACCATTGTGATATTTGAATGTTTTCTACAATTAAATTCCAGTATTGATCAAGTTTCATTGTTTTCCTATTAGTTGCTAGTAGATTTAAGATTTCAGGATTTTTATTATTAATTCCAACAAAAACATCAGGTCTCTTGATCGCTAAAAACCTTGTGGCGATTGCTTTAATGTCATATAAATTTGTGGCTCTACGCATTTTTGCAATATAGGAATCAAAGTCTTTTTTAGTAACATCTCCTTCAAAAGGAATTAAATCTAAAGCCTCTGAAATTTGTTTTCTTCCCTTACTACTATTAAATAATTTATGGAAATTTCCATTCGCACCTAAAGAACCAAAAAATTGCCAATCCTCAACACCATCATATTCTGATAATAGTCCAGCTATTGCCCATGGGTATTTATCGGGAAATTCATATAAACTCATTTTACTGAATAATTCTTCTGCTTTTTGAAGAAGCTTTAATCTTGTTTCTATTTTAGGGGATTTGATTGTTCCGTTTATACTCTCGTTGAGTATCATTTTATGAATATAATCACTCCAATCTATGTCTTTTACAGATGAATTGAGAGGTCTTTTGAAAAAAGAAATTTTCTTTCTTGCTTCTTCGTATCGATTAGAATATTGTTCAAAAAATTCACCCATTGGCTCAGATGATTTCCAACTTGAATTGATGAGCTCTTTAAGAGATGAATAAATTTCACTTGCATCCTTATCCGATGTCATTTGAACATTGCATTCTATATTCCTTTCAAAACCACCTCCTGTTAAGTTTGAACTACCTACTATGGCGTTCCACTCATAGTCATTGTTGTAAAACAAATAAACTTTTGGATGAAACACATCTGTGTTCATTCTTTTATTGTATTGCAATGTGGTTATATCCATGAAATCTTCTATGAACCTTGGAGATGTCTGGTAGAAATGTAATCCAACAACAGAGTTGCGAATTTTCTGAGAGTTTTTAAGCAGAATATCTGAAATGTAGTGTTTTCCTGCCCAAGCTGTAACGAAAGAAATATATTTATAATTAGAGCAATTATTTTCAAATATTTTTTTCAATTCAGAATTACTTGTAATGATGTTAGCCATAATGTTATTAATTAAAGTATTTATCCATTGTATAATCTATCAACATCTGCGTTTGAGCAATGCTTTGTTTAATGAGTTCTTTTTGCTCATCTATTTTTTTGATGCGGTCGGCAAATTGGGCTTGGAGGGGGAGAGGGGGGATAAAAACTGACAGTTCACCATATTGCTTTGCATTAATATTTGGCTGAGCTACTACTCTTTGTCTGGAAGCAATCCAATCTTTATAAAATTCTGTTTTTGTATAATGAAATAGAAATATTGGAATAATTTTCTTTCTATCAACCATGAAGCGTATTAAATAACCAGCAAATATACAATTTCCATTCTCTGGAGAATGTAAATAGGTTTTCCCAACAGTTGCACCTGATCGCGCAAATAAAATATCTCCATCAAGTAATTGATATTTTTCAAAATCTAACTTATTGCTTGGAGAAACTTTCTCCACATTTAACGCTCCGCTTTCATTTATGTCGGTTATCCTTATATATCTGGGTTTAATTTCATCAAATGGAATTGCAGATGATCCAGCACCGTACTCCCCTTTTCTTATGCAGACATTTTCTAAACAATCAACTTCCCAACCTCTTTCATTCTCAATTGGATCACCAAACATACTGTAAAATGTAGATTGTGCTAAGTTGTCGTACTCGGCGAGTTGCTGTTCTTGTAGTTCTTTAAGGCGGTGTAAGGTGTCAAGTTCTTTAACGATGACTTCTTGAATGGGAAGAGGGGGGATGGGCAGTGGAGTTCTTCTTATAATGTCTTGGGAAATATTAGGCTGTGCTCCACCCATTGCTTGTTTAAGAAAAGAATCTTTTTTACTTTTTAAAAAATAATATAAAAAAGAGTTGTTAATGTTTTCGTTAGGTAATATACCGCAAATAGCTTGGTTTGTTGAAGAATTAAAATTCAAAACACCAACTTGTCCTACTGTGGCTCCATACATAGCAACAAGTACAGTACCTTTTGGGAATATTTTTGCCGATGAATTATATAAGCCTAATTCTGTAATCTTTAATTCGGAATTATTTATGTAACGTTGGTTTATCTCTCCACTTCTTAACCAACTGATAGTACCGCTTTCATAATATTCAGTTTTCTTTCTTGACGGTGTACCACCTGAAGAAGTTTCACAAACCTCACCCAACTTCTTAACTTCCCAATTCTCTCTATTCATTATTTCTCACTAATTTCTCTCTGCTTTACAATCTATATTATTTCTTGTCTTTAAGGAAATTGACCTTTAAAGTCTTATATTTCCCCCATATACGGCAGTTGTAAAGAATTTCTTTACAACTGAAACTCCACACTAATACTCTAACACTTTAATATTAAATACATATTCAAAACGTTGCCCAATATTCTGCATTGAGGCTCCAAAAAGCTCAACATCAAATTCAGTTATTAAGGATTGCTTAATAACTGAAAATAACTCTATTCAGAAGATCCTTTCACTATCGCCTTATACTCTTCCATCGCTTCCGCAACCTGCGATTGCAAATCATCCAATCTCGAGAGCACCACATCTGGGTCATCGTAAATCACCTTTACGCGTTCTACTTCTTTGTATTTATTTATGCTCAGGTCGTAATCATTGGCTACAATATCGGCTTTGGGGATAAGGAACGATTGATCTTTCCTGCTACGATTCTTCTCTGTATCTAATGCATGAAAACGAGCTATAATATCGGGTATATCGTTTTCCTTTATCTCGGTGCGCTTGTCATCTAATGAGTAGCCATCGGCTTTCATATCGTAAAACCATACATCGCCTGTACCGCCTGCATTGGTTTTGGTGAAAATAATAATTGCCGTAGATACTCCTGCATAGGGTTTAAACACCCCCGAAGGCATGGATATAACGGCTTGCAGGGTTTGATTTTCTACCAACTCTTTACGAATGGCTTTGTGTGCTTTGCTTGTACCAAACAAAACTCCATCGGGAACAATGGATGCACAACGTCCACTCAATTTCAGCGATCTTAAAAATAGTGCTATAAACAATAGTTCTGTTTTCTTGGTCTTGGCTAGCGTTAGTAAAGAATTCTCAACCACCTCATAATCTAGGCTCCCCGTGAATGGAGGGTTTGCCATTATCAGTGTATATTTATTGGCGTCTTTATTGTCGTCTGAAAGCGAGTCGCGCCACTCGATGTTAGGGTTATCCACAGCATGAAGCATCATATTCATGGCACCAATGCGCAACATCGTTTGGTCTGTATCAAAACCATGAAACATGGAGTTTTTGTAGTGATTGGCATTTTCTGTTTTCAGCAATTCTGTTGAAAAGGTTTCAGAAATATATCGTGCAGTTTCCACAATAAAACCAGCCGACCCCATCGCCGGATCGCAAACTGTATCATTTAGTGTGGGCTTCATTAGCTCATCCATCAATCTAATAATGTGACGGGGAGTGCGAAACTGACCATTGGTGCCACTTGCTGCCATCTTACCGAGGATGTATTCATACACATCACCCATAGTATCTCGATCTTCCATATCCAACCCGCTTATACCATCAACTACTTTTGTTAAAGTGCGTTCGTTTGGAATAAGAAACGTGGCGTCTTTCATAAATATTGAGTAAGATGAGTTCTTGCCTGTGTTTAAGTTTTTGATAAACACAAAAACATCGTCTCTCACGGTGGTAAACATAGTTTGCGAGTCGAAGTCTTTAAACTTCTTCCAACGCAAGTTTTCGTAAGGCACTGAATTTTTTGTCTGCGGATTTATCCAGTTTCCTTTTGGAAAAGTAGGATTCTCTACCTCAGCGCCAAACATAGAAGCAGCTGCCTCTTGTTTTATTTGCGCATCATCTAGTATTTTAATAAAAAACAAATAAGTCATTTGTTCTAATACTGTTATCGAGTTGGTAATACCCGATGTCCAAAACGTGTCCCATATCGCATCAATCTTGTTGCGAATCTCTCCTGTTATCATTGTAAAATAAAATTTTTGTAAAGGTAAGAAAAAAATGCACCTTAGAGTAAAATTAACTCGTAAGCAAAAATATAATCAATAGGGTGAGCCTTGTTGTTTTTATTTTCACTCCATGCTTTTTCTTGATGACTTAAGTTTATAACATCTTTAGTTGAGATATCTTTTAACATTTCCTTCACCTTAGTTAGTGTATCTATTTCATCTTCTGTAAATAGCGATTTATTAACGCTTCTTAGTGGAATATACTTCTCTCCTATACCCCCATCAGAAAAGGTTTGATACTTAACATCCATAGCCTTATCATTAGCAATGGCTTCAAAAAATGTATTAAAATTATCAGGTACTGGCCCCATATCAATTGAACAGTATTTAGCACCACTAATAGATCTATTGTGATGTTTATAATGTCCAAAATCGGCATAAAAAAGCATCTTATTCAACTTCGTTTTCCATACAGCGTTGTCAGAAATAAAGAAAAGCACCATTTCTTTAAACTTCTCAAAATTAGGAATACTATATCCTGAATATCGGTTTCGTTTATTGCTTCCTTTAAAAAGTTTGTAAATAAAGTTTTCTTGGCAAGTCTCTTTATCTATTATTTTCTTAGCATTTGAGTTAACTAAAGAGAACTGTTTTTCATTTTGCAAATCTGACAATTGCATCAAATCAATAAACTTGCGAGGATCAGCTGCCATCTGTATTAGTCTGGCATTTGCTAGTGTAGGCATCTCACCTGCTTCATATTGTCTGTATGTATTATCTCCCAATCCTAGCACTTGCGACATCCTACTTGCTGGGAGTTTGTATTGATTGCGAATCGCTTTAATATCTTCCGGAAAAGGGATATTATGGTTCTCTCTATATTGATTAACTACCTGTTCATAGTTTAAATTTGCAAACTTATCATCTTCAAAATTTTCACCAGAGTCAGTACAATGCCAGATATGAAAAAGAACATCATACGCTTCTTTACGATAAATCATTTTGCGCCATTCTTTTTTTACCACCATTTCTTTACCTGTAATTGGACTTAACATATTGTGTTCTGATTTTTAAATAGTTATTTAAAAGCATACTTAATTGGAAATTCTGCTTTATGAAATGATATACAAATTATATTATACTCTGTTACTGAAATTTTGATATAAACCTCATTGCTTTTTATAGTTTTACCAAATGCATGCATCTCATATTTATCAAGGTAATTTCCTTCTTCAGTTCGATAAAAATCCTCTGATTTTAGTTTTTCAATTATTTCTTTTCTCATATTTGGAGTAATGTCCAAATCAAGTAATGCCTGGGCATTTTTTTCTCTTCCGTTTAAAAATATCAAATTCGAAACTCCACTCGAAACTTTTACTCTAATCTCTTCCAAGAATTTATCGACTTCTTGTTTGCTTTTCATTATTATAACACAAAATTAGATATAAAGTTCAGTTAAAACAACTATTTAGTTGAATTATTAGAAAGTATTTGCTATATTGCAACCAATTCGTTGCATCATGTCTCATTGTGTAACCTAACTTACACAACAAACTAATGTATCCTGATGTACAGTTCTACACAATTAGCATAATTACAAACGTAAACATTTATAGTTAAAATTCAAAGTATAAATGCAACTTGCTCTTCGCTCAAAACCTCTCTAAATTATTCGGTTACTATACGCAAATTCTGCATTCATAGCTCTTTCGCACAAAGTCCGTAGTTGCCTTATGGTTCCCTTAATGTTCCCTTAATGTTGACTTATAGTTTCCTTATGGTTGCCTTATGTTGTGATAAGGAAAACATAGGTGAACTATAAGTCAAACATAGATAAAACTGGGACTAGGTCCCTTTGATATTAAAATTATATTTTCTCAAGTGCTTTCATCAGCTCCTTCTTCATAGTATCTGCTCCTGGGAAACCCACGGAATGGAATGTGTGATTACCTTCTCTATCTATGATAATATAAGTAGGGACTCCTCTGGCATTGAGACTTTCGCTCAGATAATCCCATTGAGTTTGGTTCACTCTGTAATGGTATCCTTTTAAGTCGGCAATCATATTCCTCCAGGTATTCTCTGGTGAGTTTTCGCCAGCCAGATATAAATATATTAAATCTTCTTGGTCGGCCAACTGTGCTTTAAGAGGCTCCATGGCAGCGTTTGCAGAACGGCACGGGCCGCACCATGTTGCCCACACATCAACCAAAACTACTTTACCTTTAAATGGTTCAA
>CAZGUI010000086.1:0-9868 GCA_964528875.1 uncultured Bacteroides sp.
GTTCAACCCAAATTGCTTATGCACAAGAAGATGCTAATGCACAAGTAGAAGGAACCTCAGCAGCTGTATCGGCTGAAGAAGGAGGTCTTCACAAAGAATTAAAAGTTAAGTTTATTGAAGGTGATGCAGGCTTTATGAGTACTGTTGCTATCGCCTTAATTATTGGTTTAGCTTTTAGTATTGAGCGTATTATTTATCTAAGCTTGGCTGAAATCAACACAAAAAGCTTTATTTCTTCTATTGAATCTGCATTAGAAAAAGGAGATATTGAAGCTGCTAAAGACATTGCTCGTTCAACTAGAGGTCCTATTGCTTCTATTTATTACCAAGGTTTAATGAGAATAGACGAAGATCTTGATGTTGTTGAAAAAGCAATTGTATCTTATGGTGGTGTACAAGTAGGATTCCTAGAAAAAGGATGTTCTTGGATTACACTATTCATCGCAATGGCTCCATCTTTAGGTTTCTTGGGAACTGTAATTGGTATGGTTGCTGCATTTGATAAAATTCAACAAGTAGGTGATATTTCACCAACAGTAGTAGCAGGTGGTATGAAGGTTGCTTTGATTACAACTATTTTCGGTTTGATTACTGCACTTATCCTTCAATTATTCTACAACTATGTGTTAACTAAAATTGAAGCTCTAACTACTGAAATGGAAGATTCTTCAATTACACTTCTTGATATGATTATCAAATACAACTTAAAGTATAAAAAATAATAAGCGATTAAGATGAAAAAAACATACATGTTATCCTATTATGTGCTATATGTGTTATTTGCAATCACAATAGTAGTTCTAGGCTTATTCTACTTCGGAGGACAAGCTGAGACACCTATTGTTGAATCAACAGATGCAATTTCACAGCCAGCATTTACGGATACTCTGCTATACCAAATGTACGCTATGATAGGCTTAACCGTAGCGTTAACTATTTTTGCTTTTATTAAACAATTTTCATCAGCGTTCAAGGATAGTCCTTCAAAAGCCTTAAAATCTTTGACTGGTGGTTTATTCCTAGCAATAGTATTAATTGTATCTTGGGCAATAGGTAGTACTGATGCATTAACTATCCCCGGATATGAAGGTACTGATAATGTACCATTCTGGTTAAAACTGACTGATATGTTTCTCTTTACTATCTATTTCTTATTAGGTGCAGCTATTGTAGGTATCCTAATAAGCAGTATTAAGCAAAGATTTAGCTAATCAGTTGTAATCAAAACAATTAAAGGAATAAAGAAGAATGGCAAAATCAAATAGGAAAGTACCTGATATAAACTCGAGCTCAACAGCCGATATTGCTTTCTTACTACTCATTTTCTTCTTGATAACAACATCTATGGACACAGACAGTGGTCTTGCAAGACAACTGCCTCCTCCACCAGAACCCGATCAAGAAGAGGTTGATATAGATATCAAAGAAAGAAATATTCTAATAGTACTTTTGAACTCCAATAACCAATTAATGGTAGGTGGACAACTTATGGATGTTTCTGAGCTGAAAGATAAAGCAAAGGAGTTTATACAAAATCCACAGAACAAAGAGAGTCTGCCTGAGAAAAGTACAATTAATGTTCAATATTTTGGTAATGTATCTGCTACAACGAATCACGTTATTTCATTAATGAATGACCGTGGAACATCGTATCAAGCATATATAAATGTTCAGAATGAATTGGTTCGAGCTTATAATGAGTTAAGAAATGAGTTATCTCAATCCCAATGGAATCTTAACTACGAAGATTTAAAAGACGACCAAAAAGCTGCGGTGAGAGAGATTTTACCTCAACGAATATCTGAAGCTGAACCTAAAAACTATGGAGGGAATAGATAATGGGAAAGTTTTCTAAACAAGGAAAGAAAGAGATGCCGGCATTGAATACATCTTCACTTCCTGACCTTATATTTACATTATTATTCTTTTTCATGATTACCACAACTATGCGTGAAGTTTCACTTAAGGTTGAATTCAAGGTTCCTTCTGGAACAGAATTAGAAAAGCTAGAGAAAAAATCTCTAGTGACCTTTGTTTATGTAGGTAAACCCATGGAAGAATTCCGTAAAATTATGGGATCAGAAAGCCGTATTCAATTGAATGATCAGTTTGCTGAAGTTGCAGAAATTCAAGATTATATTACACAAGAAAGAGCAAGTATGCGTGAAGAAGATCAACCTTTTATGACGGTTTCATTAAAGATTGATGAAGACACAAAAATGGGTATTGTAACAGATATCAAACAAGCATTACGTCAAGCTTATGCACTTAAAATCAACTATTCTGCATCAAGAAGAGGACCAGGTTCTAAATAAGAAAGGAACTAAAATATAGTAATTCAAATCTTTCTGATTTGAAGAATAAAAAACAGGGGAATTCAGATTGAATTCCCCTGTTTTTTTATTCTCATTCATTAATTCAATTAAAATAGATCATTTAAGAACTTAGCCAATCGCAATCCAGCTTTCTGAAGTTGACTATTAAGAGTAGGACTTACTTTATAGAAATATTCAAAGGATAAATTCTCCCCTGATTGAGTCATAGCATATAACATATCGGCAGTGAGGTGAGAATCGTAAAGCCAATCTTCTAATGTTCCTTGCTGCAATTTTTTCTTCTCTGATTTAGGTAAAACATTTAATACTGTAGCATATTCAGTATAGCTATACTTTTCAAAATCCACCAACTTTGAATCCCACAAAGAATGGAGGTTTGTATTTTGATTGAACCAACGTATCTTAATTGTATTTCCACCTCTATCTGCTTCTCTCCCTGCATGAAAAGGTTGATGCATATCTCCTATCAGATGAATTAAAAACACTAACGCCTCTTGCCTTTCCTCTTTACTGTTTTTCTTGTTTTTGAGAATTACTTTTAGATGGTTTATTGCACTATATAAGTTTTCTTGAGGTAAGTCTTGTATGTGCTTTACATATTCTTCAAAAGTTCCTCCCTTAGGTGCATTCACAAAATGCCAAATATGTGTATTCTCCCATCTGGATGTAGTGTCTGATTTTATAAAATCAGCCCAATTTGCCCAATAGGCCATATGTTGTTTATCTAACAATGATTTCACCTTTCTTCGTGCTTTGCAACTTAAGTTACGTTCAGCAATTTCAGCAATGGTTCGATGTCCTGTAGTTCCCCAACCTAAAGCATCAAATGGTATAATATATAGTATAAATAATGACAGAAATAATACTTTTTTCATTTTATATAAATTTATTTGTAAAACGATAAGGGTAATTTACTAAACTAGACAAGTCTATAAAAAACCTAGAAAACAATTCTACTTTCTAGGTTTGTAGTTTGAATCAAAATCTTAAATAATTATTATCACTATGAAAAAATCAAGGTAAATCAACAATGGATTGTTTTTGAGTTTTAGATATTTCTTTCATAAAGGTATATTTTATTGATGAAGCATCCGCAGGAACAGGCTCTTCAGCTTCTTCTTTCTTTACCTCTATGACATACTCATATCCCGGTTCATAATTAAATCCCTCAATAGTTGAGTAGAAAAATGACCATTCAGTAGCATCTCCTTCTTTTACTAAAAACACCTCCATGGGAGCTACTCCCATAGCAACTTGTTTTTCTGATGCTATAGTCATTTTAACATTACCAGTTGGATGATTGCATGCCACAAATAGAGCTAAAACAGCAATCATTAAAAAGCCTAACTTTTTCACCTTTATTCAAATATTTGGTTATTATATAACATATAACGGTTTGGGTGGAATAAAGTTTATAGGAAGCAAAAGAGTTTTCTATTAAATTTTCATCAATTTTTTCCGAGCAGAAAACATCAAACATAAAAAGGATAGCTGAGAATAGTAGAAAGATCGTTTAATGTTCACTCTGTCAGGACATACATAAGACGCCATAATATAAACTAACACATCACAAAAGAGTATAATAGATCCACAATAAAAAGCTCAAGTTGATATACAACTTGAGCTAAAATTAAATATCTACACAGATAGATATCAATATATAAGAGGCTAAGACTAGACTAAAGCATAGTTGCGGAATTACTCAACAAATTTAGCCATTTCTGATGCAGCTAATAAAAAGGCGCCTACACCAAAATCAGCAGTAGTAGTGGCTGAAACATTATGTTGTGTGGCTCTTTCTCCAATAGGCTGTACATACCCCACTATACCATCTTCTTGTAATGCCTCTTCTGTTAAATAAGTCCATGCTTTTTCTATGGTTTCTATGTATTCCTCTTTTTCAAAATAACCGTTATTTATCCCCCAAAGATAACCATAAACAAAAAAGGCTGTTCCACTTGTCTCTTTTCCAGGAGCTTGTGCCTCATCCAATAAGCTACGCGTCCAATATCCTCCTTCGTTCTGACAGTTTTTTAAGGCTTTTGCCATTTGATTATACATTTCAACATATTCTGTACGATGAACATCGTCTTTAGGAAGATCTGCAAGTACTCGTGCTAAAGCAGCAAAAGGCCAACCATTACCTCTTGACCAAAAATCTTTTTTCCCTTCTTCTGTTTTGTGTTTAGGATAGATATATTTTCCATCTCTAAAAAACAAAGAGTCATCTTCATCAAACATTAAATTTCTTGCAAAAGAGAAATACTCATACATCTTATCTAAATACAGAGAATTATTAGTCACTTTATATAAACGAGTCATTACAGGCATTGCCATGTAAATACCATCTGACCACCACCAGTAATCATTGGCTTCAGTAGACATTTGATATTCCATTACCTCTTTTGCTCGTTCAATTTTAAACTCTTCGGGATTTAACTGATATAAATCTATGTAAACTTGAAAACAAGTTTGAAAATCACCAAATAACACATATTCATCAGATTCACCATAACTATATTTCCATTTTGATTTATCTGTTTCTTTAGCCCCTTTCCACTCATTATGTTCAGCCCAAGCCTCAGAAAAGTTTTTATAATTTTCATTTTTTGTTACTTCATAAGCTGCCATATTACCGGTATGGTAAGCAGCTCTATGCCAAAAAGAGTTTTCATGATTGGGATTTAAGTTTTGCCAATTATCATTGACTTTTGTAATTATTGATATCACTTCTTCATAAGAAGGAAGCTTTGATTCAACCTCTTCTTTGGGTTTACTTCCACAAGAGATAAAGAGAAAAGTGAGAGCTAACAGAGTTAATAGTTGGTTTTTCATTCTTTATATTGTTTTGAGTTATACATAAAACAAAGATTACAATAAAACTATACTTATACGACGTAAAATCCTTCAAATAGATATAAATTTCAGTCAGAGCTATAAATTATAGAGAAAACAACAACATTAATCTTTTATAATTTGTCAGGGTTAATTTCCCAAGACGGTGAATGTCTCTATATGGAGACTCATAAACCCAATATTAGAAGAACATTATACATAAAAAAAGGGTATGCAATGCACACCCTCTTAAAGATTTTATTTTAGATTAATTACTCATCTAAAGAATCTATAAACTCCATTTCACCTTGAACAATGAGAAAGATTTCTTCGGGATCAAAACTGCCCATATCATCTTTTTGGGCCTCCTTTACAATGAAATTTGTAGCAGCCTCTAAATCAATTTCCACTAAACCATCATCATCACCATCAGAGTCGAGCACACCACTACTGAAATAATACTCATCAAGTACATCTAAAAAGTAATACATCTCATCATCGGAGAACTTAGTTTTTAGCTCTTGAGGTAAATACTGTCTGATAAATGCTATAGCTTCTTCAGCTCCATATTCATTATCTAAAATATTTTCTTCCATATTAATATAAAATAAGGGTTATAACAATCCTTTTATTTTTTCTTCTAGAACAGATTTTTGAGCTGCTCCTACATGCTTATCCACCAATTGCCCCTCTTTAAAGAAAAGAATAGTTGGAATATTACGAATACTGTATTCTGCAGGTAACTCACTGTTATCATCTACGTTACATTTACCAATAACCACTTGGTTTTGATACTCTTCACTTAATTCTTCTATAATGGGGCCAACCATTTTACAAGGACCACACCAAGGAGCCCAAAAGTCTATTACAACGGGTTTTCCTCCAGCTAGGAGCTCTTTCACATTGCTGTCTGTAATTTCAACTGCCATTTTTATTAAATATTTATGTTTATAATAATTTTAATTATAGTAGTAACAACAAAATATGTAATGTTGTTCACTCCGTTAGTTTATAGTAAAAGACAAAGTTTCATCTAACTCAATAAATTGTAATAACTCCTTTTCTACAGCTAAACGAATAGGTGAAGAAAACAAAGTTAAATCAATATTACTCTCCGTATCAACGACTTTAAAGAATAATTCACATTTACCCGGATTCTTTTTTATAATGGTAGATAGTTCTGTTATCAATGTGGAATTTAATTCTTCTAAGGGAATATTTATAGTAATCTTTTCAATTAATTCATCTTTCACATCAGGCAAGAGCTGTATGCTACCAACTTTTATTTCAGGGTCTCTATTTCCCCAACCTCGCTCTTGACATTTTGCTTGAATATATAGAAACATCCCCTCTGAAAGAAACCCTTGAAACTCAACCCAATCTTTTCCCCAGAAAGGAATTTCAAAAGAGCCGGAAAAGTCTTCAATCTTAGCAAAACCGTAAGGACTTCCATTACGAGAAACTCCTCGACGTACACCCGTAACCATCCCTCCTAATGTCAAGTCTTTACCTAAAAGTACATTCAAATTATCTAACTGAGCCATGTGTGTGTTACAAGCATAATCTAAAAGTACAGAGTAATCGTCTAGTGGATGAGCAGACAAATAAATCCCCACTAATTCTCTCTCTTTATTTAGTCGTTCTAAATCGCTCCACTTTTCAGCTGTCGGTATTTCCGGAGTAGCAATTTCCACCATACCATTATCTCCAAAAAGAGAAGCCCCTGCAAATCTTTGATCTTCTTGGTATTTCGTACCGTAACGTACCAAGGTCTCTAAGAACATTTCTCCTTTTTCATTTAGTGAAAAAAACTGTTCTCTTTTTATTTCCTGAAAATTATCAAATGCACCGGCTAAAGCTAAGTTTTCAATATTTTTACGAGTACAATCGGTTAAATTTACACGTTGAATAAAGTCAAAGATATCTTTAAACTCGCCATTAGCCATACGCTCCTCAATAATGGCTTTTACAGCCTTCTCTCCAACACCTTTAATAGCACCTATTCCAAAACGAATATTTCCTTCCGCATTTACGTTAAATTTGAAAAGACTCTCATTCACATCAGGGCCTAACACTAAAATCCCCATGGCACGACACTCGTCCATAAATTTGGTGATTTCAGTAATGTTATTGATGTTTCTACTCAATACAGCAGCCATATACTCAGCAGGATAGTTAGCCTTTAGATAGGCTGTTTGATAAGCTATCCAAGAATAACAAGTAGCATGAGACTTGTTAAAAGCATAAGAGGCAAACTTTTCCCAATCACCCCAAATTTTCTCCAACACTTCCGAGTCATAGCCATTCTTTTTTCCACCACTGATAAATTTGGGTTTCATATAGTTCAACGTGTCGTGCAGCTTCTTACCCATAGCTTTACGCAACGTATCAGACTCACCCCTGGTAAAGTTTGCCAACAGACGAGACAATAACATGACCTGTTCTTGATAAACCGTAATACCATAGGTTTCCTTTAGGTATTTCTCCATAATAGGAATATCATAAACAATCGGTTTGCGTCCATGCTTACGATCAACAAAGTCAGGTATATAATCCATTGGACCGGGTCTATATAGCGCATTCATCGCTATCAAGTCCTCAAATACCGTTGGCTGTAACTCCTTAAGATATTTCTGCATTCCAGCTGACTCAAACTGGAAAGTACCTACCGTTTTTCCTTCACTATATAGCTTATATGTTGCCGGATCATCAATAGGTATAGCCTCTATATCTATTTCAACGCCTTTACTCTGTTTAATATTTGCTATGGCCTCTTTTAATATGGATAAAGTTTTTAATCCTAAAAAATCCATTTTTATCAGACCGGTATCTTCAATAACTGATCCCTCATACTGAGTAACCAAAAGTTTTTCTCCACCACTTTTATCATCTGCTGTACTAACAGGAACCCAATCGGTTATATCATCACGACAAATAATTGTACCACAAGCATGAACCCCTGTATTCCTAACATTACCCTCTAATAGTTTGGCATACTTAATAGTATCTCTAACCAAAGGGTCACTGGAAGATTCGGCCTCCTTTAACTCAGGTACATACTCAATGGCATTAGGCAGAGTTATTTTTTTACCTGGAATACGGTCAGGTATCAATTTGGCTAATCGCTCAGCTTCAGATAAAGGCAACTTTTGCACACGAGCCACATCACGAAGAGCCATTTTTGCAGCCATCGTACCGTAGGTAATGATGTGAGCCACCTTTTCTTGTCCATACTTTTCAGTTACCCATTTCAAGACATCACCACGACCATCATCATCGAAGTCCACATCAATATCTGGAAGTGATATACGATCAGGGTTCAGGAAACGCTCAAAAAGCAAATCGTATTTTATAGGGTCTATCCGAGTAATACCTAAACAATAAGCAACAGCAGAACCGGCAGCAGAACCACGTCCGGGACCAACAGAAACATTTAACTCATCACGAGCCACATTGATAAAGTCCTGAACAATTAAGAAATACCCGGGGAAACCCATGGTTTTCATTATGTAAAGTTCAAATTCTAAACGTTCTATCACTTCATCACTTAAAGGATCTCCATATATTTTCTTTGCACCTACATAAGTGAGTTCTTTCAAATAATCAGCCTCCAGTTTTAGACGATACATTCTTTCATAACCGCCCAATTGTTCCACTTTGGCTAAAGCATCACTTTCTGAGAGAACGATTTCTCCCTTTTCATTTTGAGTAAACTCATTATATAAATCTTCATGAGAATATTTTTGCTTATATTCCTCTTCGGTTCCAAATGATTCCGGAATATCGAAAGTAGGCATAATAGGAGCATGATCAATTGAATAATATTCAACCTTATCAAAAATCTCCATGGTATTATCTATAGCCTCCGGAATATCCTGAAAGATAGAGCACATCTCTTCGCGTGTCTTTAACCACTCTTGTTTAGAGTATAACATACGTTCCGGATCATCCAGATCTCTACCTGTACTCAAGCAAATTAATCGATCGTGAGCTTCGGCATGTTCTTCACTCACAAAGTGCACATCATTGGTACAGATAATTTTAACATCAAATTCCCTAGCTAAAGCAATGAGTTGCTCATTTGTTTTCTGTTGAATCAAATAAGTTTCATGATTGGCTCTAGGAACCGTTGCTTTATGACGCTGTAACTCTATATAAAAATCATCCCCAAAAACTTGCTGAAACCAACGTATGGCATCTCTTGCCTCGTCCAGATTATTCTCTCTAATTCTTCTGGGTATTTCACCTCCCAAACAAGCACTACTTACAATGAGACCTTCTCTATACTTTTCTAATTGTTCACGGTCAGTTCTGGGACGCATATAAAAGCCATCGGTCCAGGCTTTAGATACCAGCTTTATTAAATTATGATAGCCCACTTTATCTTTTGCCAATACTACCAAGTGATAGCCTCCCTGATCGGGACGCCCCTCTTTCATCTCCATGCCACGTGGAGCAACATACATTTCACACCCTATAATAGGCTTAAACAGTTTATTCTCCTGATCAAGTATTTGTTGTTCCAGATTAGCAATAGCTTTTGCATCAGATTCTTCTACAGAATCGGTCAGTTTTTTCAACTCCGACTTCAGTCCTTTGATTTCCTTGAAAACCCCTTTATTCTGCTTGGATACATAATTGTAAAATTCTTTCACCCCAAACATGCTCCCATGATCTGTTAGTGCTATTCCTTTCAT
>CAZGUI010000087.1:0-9766 GCA_964528875.1 uncultured Bacteroides sp.
CATATAATGGAATTAAAGGCTCCATCTCTTTGAACACACTTCTATCGTTGGTACAGATACCTCCCCCTTTGGCAGAACTCAATTTACGAGCTGAGAAATACACAATATCAGCTAATCCGGTAATGGTTTGAATAATCTCTTTCATAGAGCTTTTTACAAACTCAGCTTCACGTTGTTTCACTAACCACGCATTTTCCCCCAATAAACTAGCATCCAAAACTAATCGAATACCATATTGATCGGCTATTTTACGAACACCTCTTAGATTTTCAATGGAAAAAGGTTGCCCACCAATTAAGTTGGTAGATGCTTCCATACGGATGTAAGGTATGTTTTCCTTTCCATTTTTCTCAATACATTCCACCAACTTCTCCAAATTCATATTTCCTTTGAAAGGATGCTTTCCACTGATTTCGTAAGCCTGGTCGTATAACAACTCTTCAATGGTTCCCCCATATTGAGTAATATGAGCCATGGCAGTAGTAAAGTGGTAGTTCATAGGAACAACACTTCCTTTTTTTACATACGTGTGTGATATGATGTTTTCTGCCGCTCTACCTTGGTGCACCGGAAGTAAATAATCTTTCCCCAATACCTCTTTAACTGCTTTTTGATATCTCACAAAACTTTGAGAACCAGCATAAGCATCGTCAGCAATCATCATTGCTCCTAGCTGGTTATCACTCATAGCATTGGTTCCACTATCAGTAAGCATATCTAAAAATACATCTTTGGTATCTAATTTAAAAGTATTAAAGCCTCCCTCTTTAAGAGCTTCCAATCTTCTTTCAATAGACACTAAGTGAAGTTTTTGTACTATACGTGCTTTATGTAATTCTAAAGGTATTTGTTCCCCACTATAGAATTTTATATGACCTGTGCGTTCTCCCATTAAATTCGTTTGTATTAATTCGTTATTAATTTATTCATTTCTTGCAAAGTAAATCAAATTCAATCAACTATCCTCTTTTATTGTATAAATAAGCAAACAAAAAAGAGTTAACACTTTCTAAAAGACTTGTTTCTCACAAAACACCCCATCAAAAAGCTTTTATTTACGCCCAGATGCCTACAATAGGAATAGACTCATTGTTTAATTAAGTATAGACTTTTATTAATATTAGTAAACATATTTTAAAATATTGTTTATCTTTAATAGAAAATAAATGAATATATGAAAGTAATATTTAAGTTCCTTGCTAAGCAAACTCGTATTGTTCTTTCTTTTGTAGATGATAATTCTCCTAGAATTAGAGTTTTACAACTGGTAAAGTTAGATGATCAAGTTTTGTATTTTGCAGTTTCCAATAAAGACAAAATTTATAGACAGCTTAAGAAAAAACCTAAAGTAGAAATACTGAGTATTCAAGGTAATACAACAGTAAAAATCATAGGTAGCGTTGAATTTGACGTGTCTGATACTATTAAGCAGGATATATTTAACACTAATCCTATTGTTCAACATCTATATAGAGATATCGAAGACTTAAACTTCTTTAAGATTCATATAAAAAATGCAGAATATTATGATTTGAATACGATACCACCTACATTAGTATATCACATCGTTTAATCAACTGAAGAATATTCTATGAATATAGAAGAAAGATATTGGAGAAGATCTCTTTTAGCCTTAATTATTATTTTAGGAGTGATCTTATTCTTTCGCATCCTTCCATTTCTAGGGGGGCTATTGGGAGCATGTACCATCTATATTTTAGTAAGAAAACAGATGTTTGCTTTGGTTGAAAAGAGGAAACTAAACAAGAAATTAAGTGCTAGTCTAATTACATTAGAGGTCATTCTTGTTTTTCTTATTCCTCTTTCTCTGATTATATGGTTAGGTATAGGCAAAATTCAAACATTAAATTTTGAAACTAAATTTATTCTGGAACCCCTAGAAGAGGTTGTTAATCTTGTCAAAGATAAAACAGGATTTGATATATTAAATAAAGAAACAATTACTTTGGTAGCTTCCATTTTTTCTAAAATTGGGGAACGGATAATGGCTGGAGTTAGTGGATTCACCATCAACTTAGTAATATTAGTCTTTGTTCTTTTCTTTTTACTTTTAGGAGGAAGAAAAATGGAAACATATATACGGGAGTTACTTCCTTTTTCTAAGAAAAACAAAGATCTTTTAATAAACAAAACTCATTTAATCATTCGCTCTAATGCCATTGGAATTCCACTACTCGCAATTATTCAAGGTACCATAGCATTTATTGGTTATAACCTTTTTGGGTTATCGAATACAACCTTACTTGCCTTGTTAACTGCTTTGGCTTCTGTTATCCCTATAGTAGGCACGGCATTGGTTTGGGTTCCTTGTGTGGCATACTTAGCTCTTCATACTGATTGGTTTAACACCATAGGATTGGCGTTATATGGAATCATTATTATTTCTCAATGCGACAATCTAATACGGTTAATGTTACAGAAAAAAATGGCAAACATTCATCCACTAATTACTGTATTTGGTGTTATTATTGGACTACAATTATTTGGTTTTATTGGGGTAATCTTTGGTCCTGCCATGCTCTCATTCTTTATATTCTGCGTTGACATATTCAAAAACGATTATATGAAATATAAAGAAGAGAAAGAAGAAGTTTGTCAACCTATGGATTCAATTGATAAAGAATAGCTATTTTTGTTTATTATCTGTTATATTTAATCAATTGAACGACAAAAATGAAATTTGAATCTTTTACGATAAATCACTATATACTCTTTGGAGCTCTTCTCTTTTTTCTTATTCAACTACTTTACTATACCTTTTTATACAGTCAATTATTATATCATAAAAAGAAAGAAAAAAAAGGTAAAATCAAATATAATGAATCATATTCTCCCCTGTCTATAGTGATTAGTGCTGATGATGTCACGAAAAAACTAGAACAACAGCTACCTCTTTTATTAAAACAAGACTATCCTCAATATGAAGTCATTGTAGTGAATGATAGTACTAGTTCTGAAGAGAAAGAAGCTACAAATGATTTACTAGAAAGACTCTCCGCAAGCCACCCGAATCTGCACTATAGCTTTACTCCCGAAAGTGCCCGTTATATCAGTAGAAAGAAACTATCTCTTACACTAGGGATTAAAGCTAGTAAATATGAGTGGATAGTATTTACAGAACCGGGCTATTGCCCAACAAGTGACCAATGGCTAAAGAAAATGTCTCGAAATTTCACCCCGGAAACCAGTATTGTTTTGGGATATGGTGGTTATAGTGAAGTGAAAGGATGGAAAAACAAAAAACAAACTTATGCTTCAGCTTTCGATTCCATACGCTATTTAGGTTTCGCTTTATGTAAAAACACATATAAAGGATATGGAAAAAACTTAGCATACAGAAAAGAGTTGTTCTATGAGAATAAAGGTTACTCTTCTCATTTAAACTTACTTCGAGGAGAAGACGATTTATTTATCAATAACACAGCTACAGCCCAAAATACTAGAGTTGAATTCTCTCCGGAATCTATTTTGAAATATGATCAAAGTGATCGAAATAGCTATTGGAAAAATGAAACACAAAATTATATTCTTTCCTCCTATTTTTACAAAGGAAGACAGCGATATGTATTAGGATTGGAAACATGTTCCCGTTTTTTATTTTTTATAGCTATTATTACAGGAATAACTCTCTCTGTACTATCAAACAGTTATTTATGGGGAGCAATTTTTATTGGCTTGTACCTTATCAGATATCTTTATCAAGGCATCATACTTAATAAAAGCATCCATTTGCTAGGCTATAAAAGAAAGTTTATTCTAAGTCTACCTCTCCTAGACTTTTGGCTTCCTCTTTTTTATTTTAAGCTTAAAATACAGTTGCTATTTAAAGGAAAAAGAGATTATATGCGAAAAGGAGTAAAATAACATTTTCTTCTCAACTAGAAACTTATTCAAATCGCATTGATTCTGAAGGATTGACCTTTGAAATTAAGAAGGAAGGTATAATGAATATCCCCACTGAAACAATAAATGTAACCACATTTACGAGAAGGAAGAGCGGAACATTAAAGTAAATAGGAACAGAATCCATATAATAGGTAGATGGGTCTAAAGAGATTAATTGAAATTGATATTGAAGAAAGCATAAACCGAGCCCTATAATATTTCCAAGAATCATTCCTCGACCAATTAGAAATACAGAAAGCCACAGGAAAATCTGCCGTATAGTTTTATTCGTTGCTCCCAAGGCTTTTAGAACTCCAATCATTGAAGTGCGCTCTATAATGATAATTAAAAGTCCGGAAACAATAGTAAATCCGGCAACACTAATCATCAAGATTAAAATGACCCACACATTTAGATCTAATAACTCTAGCCAATCAAAAATCTGTGGATTAAGTTGTTCTATGTTTCGCACAAAATAAATACCACCATACGCATCCTCTTCAGCATCTAGTTGATCTCCCAGATTATAAGTAGCCTCTTCTAAATCATCATAATTATACAAGCTTATTTCAACTCCACTTACTTGATTTTCTTTCCACTGATTTAATCGGTTGACGGTATAAATATCAGTAAATAAGAAAAGATCATCATACATCGTAAGGTTTGTTTCATAAATGCCTTTTACGAACATACGTCTTGCTCTTACGCTCTCTTGCTGAATAAAATAAAGATAAACCTTATCGTTTAGCTTGATGTTTAATTTATCACATATCGTTTTGGAAACTAAAATCTGTTCTGTATTTTCAGTATCGCTAAAAGTAGGAACCTCTCCTTCAACTAAATGTTCCTTAAGGAACTCTACATTGTATTCAGAGCCAACACCTTTCAACACAACCCCCTCAAAAGCTTCTTCTGTCTTTAACAAGCCAAGCTTAGTGGAATATCGCTGGATATGCTTACTGTCTATGTGATCAGCAATCACATGATACAATGAGTCATTGAATAAAATGGGAAGCGTTTCGTAAGATTGGACTGCATCAAAGTTACTGATTTGAATATGAGATCCAAAACCAATTACTTTCTCTTTAACCTTACTCTTAAATCCTACAATAACAGCTAAGGATATAATCATTACCGCTACCCCAATGGCCACCCCCCAAATGGCAATAAGAATAGCAGGACGAGACATTTTAGATTGTCCCTCTGTTTGTTTATAAATCCTATTAGCTATGAAAAACTCAAACAAAGTTCTACTTTTATCAATAAATGGAAAGAGTAAACTCGATACTTTCAAACGACATCAACGGGTACGTCCCGGATATGCTGCCAAAGCTTCACGCAAAACGACTAATGCCTGATTTAAATCTTCTTTCTTCAATACATAGGCAATACGAACTTCATTCTCTCCTACTCCGGGAGTTGTATAAAAGCCCGATGCAGGAGCCATAAAAACAGTTTCACCCTTATAGTCAAACTCTTTTAAGCACCAGGAACAAAACTTATCTGCATTGTCAACAGGAAGTTTAGCTACAGTGTAAAAAGCCCCCATAGGTATTGGAGAATAAACTCCGGGAATACGATTCAAACCATCAATCAAGCACTTTCTACGCTCCACATATTCGTCATAATTGCTTTGCATATACTCATCTGAAGCATCTAATGAGGCCTCAGCAATAATCTGTCCCACCAAAGGAGGACTTAATCTGGCTTGACAAAACTTCATTACAGCATTTCTCACCTCTTCGTTCTTGGTAATAAGTGCTCCTATGCGAATACCACACTCAGAATATCTTTTGGAAAAAGAGTCAATTAAGACCACATTATTTTCTATTCCTTCTAAATGACAGGCAGAAATATAAGGTGATCCGGTATAAATAAACTCACGATATACCTCATCAGAGAATAAAAATAAATTGTGCTTCTTGACTAAGTCACGAAGCTGATCCATCTCTTTACGTGTATATAGATATCCGGTTGGGTTATTTGGATTACAAATCAAAATACCTTTAGTTCTCTCATTGATTAGTTTTTCGCACTTTTCCACTGGAGGTAATGCAAAACCATCTTCAATGGTAGAGGTTAAAGGAACAATCTTAGCTCCGGCAGAAATGGCAAAAGCCATATAATTTGCATAAGCAGGTTCAGGAACTATAATTTCATCTCCGGGATTCAGGCAAGATAAAAAGGCAAACAACACGGCTTCAGAACCTCCGGTTGTGATAATAATATCTTCAGCGGTTAAATCAATATCGAAAGACTTATAGTAGTGAGTTAACTTTTCTCTTAAACTATAATACCCTGCACTGGGACTATATTCTAAAATCTTACGATTAATATTTTTAACAGCATCTAGTCCTTCTTGAGGAGTAGGCAAATCGGGTTGCCCTATATTTAAATGGTAAACATGTATTCCACGGGCTTTAGCTTTCTCTGCCAAAGGTGCGAGTTTTCTAATGGGAGAAGCTGGCATTTCAACCCCACGGATAGATATGCTTGGCATAAATGGGTTTTAATTTTGTATTAATTAGATTCCTTTTTTTTATTTCGAACAAATATACATAAAAAACAAGAGTCAAAACCTATTTAAAGATATAAAAACCTTTGTTACAGATTAATGTTCAATTATTAAACAAAAAAACCATATTTTTGTATAGTAACTACAAAGACAAACTCTATACTTATGATACTAAACGTAATTGTTTATACATCGGAACCACAAAACATAAACCGACAAAATTTATTAAAACATCCTTTACTTCAACAATTACATGAGTTTGCAAAACTCCTTATATTTCCAGCTAGTGAAATAAACACAATTGACAGAAGTAACCTCACTCTTCTTTTAGCATTAAATGGAAATGCTACCAAACTGATAAGAAATCAGTTTGAAGATTTACCTCGCCCTATTCTATTTTTAACCAGTGAAGAAATTCAAAACCTACCTCTTCTATTGGAAGTAACAACTTGGCTAAACTCCAATAGCATTAACAGTGAAATTCTAATTGGTGAAACTGCAACGATTAAAAGGCGATTAGAAAATTTAGAACGTATCCTTTCTACGGGCATAGAACTAAGAAGTCAACGTGTTGGTATGATTAAATCTCCCTCCTCGCAACTTATAGCAAGTAATGTGGATTACTTTTTAATAAAAAAACGCTGGGGAGTTGATTTTGTAGATGTTCCTATTGAGTACAACCCCATAGTTGAATACACAACAGATTTCAAAGTAATAAAAAAGGAGATTCCGGACAACGTTGATTTCTATACTCCTTTGAACTTATTAATTCAATCACAGAAGCTTAATGGGCTTGCATTGGACTTACTTAAAACTCCTAAGAAGCTACAAGCCTCTGTTGTCTCTGCTGTGGATAAACTCACTCAAAAAGGATTATCGATAACATATTGTAGAGACCCTCAATCTCTTTTTACAATGTTAGTATCCAAACTATTGGTTGGTAATAATAGTTCAACACTAGTAAGTCCCATTCACATGGATATGGAAAATAACAACTTAAAGCTTATGACCTATCCTATGGATTTTGATAGGGTGAATAATCTAACCAAAGGGGAAACCGTTACATTGGTGAAGTGTGGAGGATCATGTTTGGATCAATTTTATCTCTCAACAGGTACATTACTAAGTGATTCCACACAAACAGATAAACAACAAGCTGTAATAAACATCCAAATGCATAGTCCACTAAAACACCTGCTAAATAAACCCTTAGGAAGTCACTACATATTAATACCCAACAATCATTGCGCACTCTTTGAGGAGTTTTTTCTTTCTAATCGTTGTTTTAGGATGTAATTGAGATAAAACAAAAAGACTGTATCAAAAGAATGATACAGTCTTTTTTGTTTCCGAATAAGGATAGGTTATTCTCCATAGTTACTAAAAAAATCCACCAGCGTACGAATACCTGTACCTGTGCCACCTATCCCCTTATAATTTTGTTTTTCTTCTAAGAATGCAGGACCTGCAATGTCAATATGTACATACGGATATTTAGCAAAATGTTCTAAGAATTTACCTGCAGTGATCGTCCCTGCATTTCTTCCTCCCACATTTTTCATATCGGCCACGGTTGATTTTAATTGTTCTTTAAAGTCAGACCAAAAAGGAAGTTGAACCAGTCGTTCATGAACTTTATCTCCCGATTGAATCAACCTATTTATTACTTCCTGATCGGCATTTCCCATTACGCAAGAAGCTTTATTTCCAGCAACAATTAGAGCAGCACCTGTTAAAGTGGCTGCATCAATAATTAACTCAGGTTCATATTGGTTAGCGAAAGCTATAGCATCAGCTAAAATCATTCGCCCTTCAGCATCTGTATTTAATACTTCCACCGTTGTACCATCATACATTGTAATGATATCGCCTGGAGTATAGGCAATCTGCCCCGGACGGTTATCTGTTGCAGGAATTAACCCAATGACATGAACATTAAGTTTGTTTAAAGCCACAGCATATAATGCACCAATCATACAGGCTGCACCTCCCATATCACTTTTCATACTATCCATTGAACCTAAAGTGGGTTTCAAACTTAATCCACCAGTATCAAATACAATTCCTTTGCCCACTAAAACGACAGGTTTTTTGTTTATCGGATTAGCTGGTTTATATTCCAAAATAGAGAAAGTGGGAGGTTCAATTGACCCTTTGTTCACAGCTAAAAGTCCACCCATTCCTTTTTCTTCAATCTCTTTCTTTGTTAAAACCTTGATATCAAATCCGGCTTCTTCTCCTAATTTCTGAGCTTCTTTAGCCAACTGCTCTGCATTCAAGTAGCATACCGGCTCATTCACCATGTTACGAGCCCAATAAACAGCTTTCAAAGTGTTGTTCAACTGATAAACAGCATCATTAGCTACATCCCCATAAATTGTCATTTCTTTTAGAGCATAACTTCTTTCCTCTTTATCTGTGAAATATTTTAAAAATTGATAATTGGTAAGCATAAATCCTTCGGCCAAAGCCAAAACAGATTCACCCTCTCCTACTAATGTCAATTGTTTTTCTTTCAAGTCTAATTGTTTTCTAATATCAAAACCAGCTAAACGCATATCTTCTAAATCATCTTGCTTCTTTGCGAAAAAAGTATAACCGTTTTCTGTTTTAATAAAGTCAACCTTCTTTTTAGATTGTTGAAAATGAGAAACAAACTGGTCATCAACTTTAAGTGATTCACTAACTTTTCCTTCGGCAGGTATTATATAAACTAAATTAAAACTCTGTTCAAGATTACTTATTTTCTTAATCATAGGGATATTATTTATAAATTTCACTTACTCTTTTATAACAAGCAAAACAATCTATTGTTTGACATTGGGCTACGAAAAACACAAATTAGGTCAAGGACAGACTCATCTTTATTCAATTAATCCAATTAGGTTATTTGAAGGTAAAATAATTAAAAAGAGAAAGGTTATACTACTTTAAGGTTTCTATGAGTAGATTTTTCTTATAGGCTTGAGCAGCACCAATAGCAGTAGTATACTCAGAATACTCAGGGATAACAAAACTCACACCATACATATTTTCGACTTTACAGAAAATATCTTTGCATTGTGGTAGTTGGGTTAAATTCCCAATTAATACAAACTTCTTAATCGAAGTGTGCAGTGAAGCAAGAATAGCTGCTTGACCAATAGAGCGAAGGACTAAATGGATAATACCGGTAGCCAAATCTTCAGGAGTAGCATCTCCATCTACTTTGCCAAAAATTGAAGCAGTAGCATCTAAAGGTAAACCAGGTAACGGATTCTTAGAGATATCTTGAATCTCCAAATCAATATTCTTTAATGAGCCCTTAGAGGCAAGATCAGCTATGGTTTTAATCTTTTGTGTTTT
>CAZGUI010000088.1:0-9510 GCA_964528875.1 uncultured Bacteroides sp.
AGAGTATAATCAAGTTCGTGTCTTTTAATGGGTAGGTGTTAGTAAGAACTAAAGTGTTTAAAATAAAGAAGGAGCAACGCTTTGCTCCAATCTTGTTAACCTTAAATCTAATACTATGAAAAACACAGTACAAATATATGCGACTTTTGGTTGTTTTCCAAACATTGTGTGCGAAAACGTATGTTTTGTAACATAGTTTAAGATTTGTAGCTTAAAATGTTTTTTGCGTTAACTTTTTATTATTGTTTTTGTCATTAAGAGTTGATATCCTCTAATGAAGGGGTATCAACAGCGATTTCCCTTTTCTCTGAAATTAATAAAAGTTTATCTCCTTCTTGTAGTTCCAGTTTACCATCCGGTATAAGAAATTGATCTTCGCGTTTAACCATCATTACTAATGTTCCTTTGGGTAAATTCATCTCTCTTAACGTGTTTCCCTGCTCAAGTACCTCTGAAGTAATTAATAAATCAGATAAATCGGTATCTAGTTCATCGGGTAATTCAACGCCAAAGGCATTACCTGTCTCTTCCAATGGGGTAGATAAGTTTAAAAAGCGAGCTACAATAGGAATGCTACTGCCTTGGACAATAAGAGAGACTAATGTAATGAAAAACACTATGTTAAAGATAACATCTGCGCCTTCTATTCCTGCTATTACCGGGTAAGTAGCAAAAATAATAGGCACTGCCCCACGTAATCCTACCCAAGACACTAAATGTTTGGCATTGAGTGGGATTTTTCGGAAAGGTAACAAGCAGAGCATTACACTGATGGGACGGCCAAAGAAGAGCATAAAGAGTGAGATAAGTAGTCCAATTAATGCTACATCAATTAATTCACCGGGATTTATGAGTAGCCCTAAGGTTAAGAAGAGAATGATTTGGAATAACCAATTGAATCCATCGACAAAACGTGCAATCTCACGTCGAAACATAATCTTCTTATTTCCAACAATAATACCCGTTATATATACAGCTAAATAACCATTTCCGTGTAATGCATCGGTTATGGAAAATGTAAAAAAGGCCAATGCCAGAACTAATATGGGATATAGCGATTGATTTCCAATGTTTAATTTATTTACAAAAAACACAATGACCTGTCCCATTAAGAATCCGATAAGTAACCCTACAATAAACTGGATGCAAAAGGCAAGTAATACTCCCCAAGGGCCTCCTCCGGTGTTTTGTATGAGTTGTATTAAGGCTATGGTTAACATATAGGCCATCGGGTCATTACTGCCACTCTCTAATTCCAGCATGGGGCGTAGATTGTGTTTCAAGTTCATCTTTTGTGAACGTAGGATGGCAAAAACTGAAGCTGAGTCAGTGGACGACATGGTAGCGGCCAACAGCAAAGAGGTGGTTAAAGGCAAGCTGATGTTGCTCCAACTCATCCCCGAAATAAACCATATAAATAAACCAGTAAGTAGTGCTGTTAGTAGTACCCCTAAGGTGGATAATACGGCTCCGGGTTTCCAAACCGGCTTAATCTCCTCTATTTTGGTGTCCATACCTCCCGAAAACAGAATAACCACTAAAGCTGTCATTCCTATGAACTGAGCTTCTTCCATATTGTGAAACTGTATTCCTAGTCCATCAGAACCAAATAACATTCCAACAAAAAGGAAGAGAAGAAGTGTGGGGATGCCAAAGCGCGAACCGGTCTTACTGATTACTATACTAACAAAAAGTAGTATAGAACCCATAAGTAATATGTTTTCAGAAGAGAATACCATCTATGTGAACTTTATAACGATTTATACTAGTTAAGTAACAAAAATAACCATTCTGACTTAATTATCTTTAAATAATATTGCATTTTATGGATTTGATGAATTTTGAGGCTCTTTAATCTTACGAATTAAGTAAAACAGCATAATTACTGCAGTAACCGTTGCAAAAAAATCAGAAAAAGGCATACTGAGCCATACTCCTGTGATACCCCAATATTTAGGAAAGAATATCAACCCCGGTAGCAGAAAAAGCAGTTGTCTGGAAAGAGATAGGAATACGCTTATTTTAGCCATGCCAATGCTTTGAAAAAAGTTGGTTATTACAATTTGCAAACCAATTATGGGGAACATAGCAATAGCAATGCGTAATCCATCAGCAGCCATATCAATAAGTATGGGTTCACGAGTGAACATAGCAGCTATCCCATGAGGAAATAATTCACAAATAAGAAATCCACTACTGGTTATTATGGTGGCTACAATCAAGCCTAATCTCAGTGTCTTTTTAACCCTGTTAAACTTAAGTGCCCCAAAGTTATATCCAATGATGGGTTGCATACCCATGGTTAATCCTATCACAATCATAATGTAAAGTGTGATGAGGCGATTAATGATGCCATAAGCTCCAATAGCCATATCCCCTCCGTTATTTTGTAATCTGTTATTGATGAAAATCACAATAACACAGGCACATACATTCATTAAAAAAGGAGCCATACCAATGGAGAATATATTTTTAACAATGGGAAGTTCTATTTTAAAAACAGGTGCTTGAAAGTGAATGTAACTTTTGGGGTTTCTAAAGTGGTTAACTACCCAACACATTCCAATGAACTGAGAGATTACTGTGGCTAAAGCAGCTCCTTCGATACCCCAATGGAATTTAAAAATAAAAATAGGGGCTAAAACAACGTTACAAACAATGGTTACCATAGAGGTTAACATTGCTTTCTTTGGATAACCGGTAGCACGCATAATGTTGTTTAAGGAAATCATCGTGTAAGATATGGGAGTTCCCATTAAGATGACCTTCATAAAATCTTTGGCATAGGGTAATGTCTGACTACTTGCTCCAAAGTATATCAGTATTTTGTCAATAAAAAGAAGCGATATACCTCCAAAAATAATGGAGTTGATAAAGCAAAGCATCAACGTGTTATTCAGTACCTTGGTAGCTCCATCTGAATCACGTTGCCCCAATCGGATGGAAGAAATTGTGGAACTTCCGGCAGAGATCAATACACCAAATGCTGCAACTAAGTTCATAAAAGGAAAAGTAATGGCTAGTCCGGAGATTGCCATAGGTCCAACGCCGTGTCCAATAAAAATGCTATCTATAATATTATATAGGGAGGTCAAGGTCATTCCGATAATTGCAGGCAATGAGTACTGAAATAACAGTTTACCTAATGGTGCTCTCCCTAGTAGGGTTGGGTTGTTTTTTGACATAAATTTTAAAGATCGTTTTTATGTTTCGATGAGCAAAGGTATAAATAATTTGTTTCATTCAATGATTTTCAACACCTTTGATAAGTCAAAAAAATACTAATTATTTATATAATCAGAGGGATTTGAAGATGAATAGGGAGGTGAAATATGCTGTTTTATTCGATTTCGACGGGGTAGTAGTAGATAGTGAAACTCAATATACACAATTTTGGGATACAGCCGGAGAAAAATTTCTTGGAGAAAAAGAGTTTGGTCGTTTAATAAAAGGAACAACAATGAAACAAATCCTTGAACTTCACTTCCATTCTGTTCCTGAAAAGATTCCACAATTAGAGAAAGAGTTGGCCGATTTTGAACAAGCCATGAGTTTTGATTTCATTAATGGTTTCGAAAGATTTATAAAAGAGTTACATACCTTAAATATTCCAACAGCAGTAGTTACCAGTTCCGATCAACAAAAGATGAAGCGTGTTTATGAAGTACATCCGGATTTACCTTCTTTATTTGATGTTATTTTTACAGCAGAAAACTTTAGTAAATCAAAACCAGACCCCGAATGTTTCTTAATCGGTATGAAACACTTTAATGTACTCCCCAAGAATACTTTCGTTATAGAGGATTCTTTAATGGGGTTAAAGGCAGGTAATGCTTCCGGGGCGGTTGTTATTGGTTTAACTACTACTTTACCTCAAGAGGAGATTAGTCATTTGGCTAATGCTACCTTTGCTGATTTTTCTTCTTTACATTTTGAGGATTTTCTTCAGATTAGAGAACAAGTTATAAGACAAAAAAAGTAGGGTCTTAGACCGAAGGGGTGTCGGTCCTAGACCGAGCACCCTTCAGTCCTAGACCGAGAGGCCTTTGGTCCTAGACCGACTACATGTCCCTCACAGTGAATTTGGAAGGGGGTGCCTTTTCTAATTAAATTTAGTGTAAAAATGATGAATAAACAACCAGAAAATCCCATCTCCGTAGTTGGGGCAGTCATCTTAAATGAACAAGGTGAAATACTTTGTGCTCAACGTGGAGTGAAAAGTGATTTGCCCATGATGTGGGAGTTTCCCGGAGGAAAGATAAAGTGTGGAGAAAGCGCTCAAGAGGCTTTGGTTCGTGAAATTAAGGAAGAATTAGATTGTTCTATTGCTGTGCATCAACTCATAACTACCACTTCTTTTTATTATCCAACTAAACATATCTTACTGACTACTTTTTATTGTGCCTTATTGAATGGAGAACACCCTCAATGTTTGGAGCATCATAAATTAATGTGGTGTAAAGTCAAAGATTTGCCCGTATTGAATTGGGCACCTGCCGATCTGCCTACGGTGGAGTTGATTGTGTCTAAAACAAATAATCCCATCAGTTCTTAACTGATGGGATTATTTGTTTTAGGTAGTGTTTTATTGAACTACTCTTCACCTAATTAATAATAGGTATTGGCTGATAATCAGTGATTGTGAGAACATACATGCTCTTCGCCGTGCGAGGAACATCCTTCACCTGAATCTGATATACCTTCTTTAAGGTAGGTTTGAACCAATTGATCAACATCACCCGAACAACCTCTGATGACTTCAATGTTGTTTTGTTCAAGAACATTCTTCGCTCCGGTACCCATATTTCCTGCTAGCATTATTTTAACTCCCAAATTTTGTAAAATAGGAGCTATGCCCGATTTACAACCACAACCCTCCGGTGAATCATAGCGTTCAGTCTTAATGACATTTTTATTTTCATCCACAGTGAAAAATGTGTAGTAGGCGCAGTGACCAAAATGATCATCTACCTGATTGTCTCTTGTAGGAACTGCAATAATCATAACTTTTATAATATTTATTAGTTTTGAGTTTTTGACCTGTTTGATACATACAAACATAGGGAAACTATGTTAAGCTTACAACTATGTATCGAGTTGTTTTAAGATAAAAAAGCCTAAGAATGAAAAACAATCTTAGGCTTCAGTATTTTGTATTAGAGGGTGTTTTATAACAAATCCAAAGCTTTGAAACATTTCTCTAGTTTGCTAACTGCAAAGTCCACTTGTTCTTTGGTGTGTGTGGCCATTAATGAGAAGCGAATCAGCGTGTCGTTAGGAGAACATGCAGGAGGTACTACAGGATTAATAAATATTCCCTCCTCGTGTAACATTTTAGTTACGATGAATGTCTTGTTCATATCTCTTACATACAAGGGGATGATTGGGGTAGATGTGTTACCTATTTCAAAACCTAGCTCTCTAAAGCTTTTAAGAGCATAGTTAGTTAATTTCCATAGGTTTTCAAGACGTTCAGGTTCAGTTTTCATAATGTGTAGTGCTTCACGAGCGGCAGCAGTAGCGGCAGGTGTGTTGCTAGCACTGAAAATATAAGAACGCGAATTATGACGTAAATAGTTGATAACCGACTCATCAGCGGCTATAAACCCCCCGATGGATGCCAGTGATTTACTAAAAGTACCCATGATAAGATCTATATCGTTGGAAACACCGAAGTGATCACAAGTACCTCGTCCGTTTTTTCCCAAAACACCTAGACCATGTGCTTCGTCCACCATAATACTGGCGTCGTATTTCTTGCTTAATTTAACAATTTCGGGTAGGTTAGCAATATCTCCTTCCATACTAAAAACACCATCTACAATAATTAGCTTGACAGCTTCCGGACGACACTTTTGTAGTTCTTTTTCTAAGTCTATCATGTCATTGTGTTTGAATTTTGACACAGTAGAAAAAGAGAGTCTGCGACCTTCAACAATTGATGCGTGGTCAAGTTCATCACATATAATGTAATCTTCTCTTCCGGTTACACAAGACACAACACCAAGATTCACTTGAAATCCGGTGGAGTAGATAATTGCATCTTCTTTGCCTACAAATTCAGCCAGTTCTTTTTCCAACTGAACATGTAAATCTAGAGTACCATTTAGAAACCGAGAGCCCGCACATCCGGTTCCATATTTTTTAGTCGCCTTTACAGCCGCTTCAATAACACGAGGGTCGTTGGTTAATCCTAAATAGGAGTTAGAGCCAAACATCAATACTTTCTTTCCATTGATTAATACCTCTGTGTCTTGCTCACTTTCAATGCATCTAAAATAGGGATATAAACCAGCTTCTTTAATACGTTGAGGTGCGTTGTATTTTGCGAGTTTTTTTTGTAACAAATTCATTGTAGTATATAAAAATTGTAGCGCTAATAATTGTTATTGTTTAATCTGTTTACTTTCGAAGTCCTCTTTTAATTTGTTTTTCGGTTAACAAGGTGAGTGTTCAAACTAAAACAGGCTGCAAAGATAGTAAATAATGTAATGTTATGCAGCATTTTATGACAAAAAACAACCATAATATAGAATGGCTCTATTTGAATACTCCATAATTCATTTATTTATTCTATTTTTGTTGAAGATTTCAAGTAAGTAGCTATCACCGCCGAGTGATAATTAAAGCGCGTGTGCAGAAAGTAAAAGAATATGAAAAAGAAAGTTACATTCATTTTAAATCCCATTTCAGGAACTTATAATAAGCGGAATTTTGGGGATTTAATTGAAAAAAACTTAGCAGAAGCGAACTTTGATTGGGAAATTATACACACTGAGCGAGCTGGACACGCAACAGAAATAGCAAAAGATAAAGTTGAATCAGGAGTGGATTTTGTGGCAGCTGTGGGCGGTGATGGTACTGTTAATGAGGTGGCTCGTTCTTTAATCCATACAGATACAACTTTGGCTATTATCCCAATGGGGTCGGGTAATGGACTGGCTCGCCATCTTAAAATACCCTTGGATGCAAAAGATTCTATGCAGGTTTTTAATACCGGTATGGTAGATGTTATTGATTATGGAAAAGCCAATGGGCAACCATTTTTCTGTACTTGTGGCATAGGTTTTGATGCATTTGTGAGCCTGAAATTTGCCAGAGCTAATCGAAGAGGAATGTTGACGTATGTTGAGAAAGCACTATATGAGGGATTACATTATAAGCCTCAGTTATATAAGGTATGTGTAGATGATCGATGTACTGAATTCGAGGCTTATTTAATAACTTGTGGTAATGCCTCCCAATATGGTAATAATGCTTATATTACTCCTTTGGCCTCTCTTAAAGATGGGTTTATTGATGTAACGGTTATGGAACAAATGAATCTGTTTGAAATTCCACAGGTGGCTTTCCATTTATTCAATGGAACCATTAATCGCCACAATAAAGTGAAATCTTTTAGATGTAGAAAGCTATTTGTTCAGTGCTCAGAGGAAACAGATATACACTTTGATGGTGATCCAATGGGAAAAGATACGGAATTAACTATAGAGGCTATACCTAAAGGATTGAAAGTCTTAGTGCCAAACCTTCTGAAAAAATAGAAAAAATATATATATTATGTATAGAACATATACTTGTGGAGAGTTAAGAATCTCTAACATTAATGAATGCGTAACCCTTTCTGGATGGGTTCAAAGAGTGCGTAAATTGGGTGGTATGACTTTTGTCGATTTACGCGACAGGTATGGCATTACCCAACTTGTTTTTAATGAAGATACGAATGAGGAACTTTGTCATAATGCTAATAAGCTGGGACGTGAGTTTGTTATACAAGTAGTAGGTGTAGTAAGCGAACGCTCGAATAAGAATAAAGAAATTGCTACCGGTGAGGTGGAGATTGTCGCTTCAGAGCTGGTTGTGTTGAATCGTTCGGAAATACCTCCTTTTACTATTGAAGACCAAACGGATGGTGGTGATGATTTACGTATGAAATATCGATACCTGGATTTAAGACGTAATGCTGTGCGTAAGAATTTAGAGCTGCGTCACAAAGTAACTATGGAGGTGAGAAAATATTTGGATGGACTAGGCTTCTTAGAGGTAGAAACTCCAATGTTAATTGGTTCTACTCCTGAAGGTGCTCGCGACTTTGTGGTTCCTTCTCGCATGAATCCCGGTGAGTTTTATGCCTTACCACAATCGCCTCAAACGTTGAAACAGCTATTAATGGTATCAGGGTTCGACCGTTACTTCCAAATAGTAAAATGTTTCAGAGATGAGGATTTACGTGCTGACAGGCAGCCTGAGTTTACTCAAATTGACTGCGAAATGAGTTTTGTGGAACAAGAAGATGTGCTATCTCTTTTTGAAGGAATGACCAAGTTTCTTTTTATGGAGATTATGGATATAGAACTCAATGAATTTCCACGTATTACTTGGGCTGATGCCATGAAGTATTATGGAAGTGATAAACCGGATACGCGTTTTGATATGAAGTTTGTAGAACTTATGGCTGTTTTACAAGGACATGGTTTTAAGGTGTTTGATGAGGCTGCCTATGTGGGTGGTATTTGTGCCAAGGGTGCAGCAGAGTATACTCGTAAACAATTGGATGCTTTGACCGACTATGTACGTACACCTCAAGTAGGAGCCAAGGGTATGGTTTACGCACGTGTACAAGAAGATGGTTCTGTGAAATCAAGTGTGGATAAGTTCTACGAACAAGAAACCTTACAGCAATTAAAAGCGGCTTTTAATGCAGAGCCTGGAGATTTAATTTTAATTCTTTCCGGTGACGATGTGATGAAAACTCGTAAACAATTATCTGCGTTACGTCTTGAAGTAGCTAAACAGTTGGGCTTACGTGATAAGAACAAGTTCTCTTGTTTATGGGTAGTGGATTTTCCACTATTTGAATGGGACGAAGAAGAAAACCGATTTGTTGCTGTACATCATCCTTTTACTTCTCCCAAAAAAGAAGACATTGACTTACTGGAAACCGATCCGGGTAAAGTACGGGCAAATGCCTATGATATGGTAATTAATGGAGTAGAAGTTGGTGGAGGATCTATTCGTATACACGATAGAGCTTTACAAAACCAAATGTTCAAATTACTTGGATTTACGAAAGAACAAGCTGAAGAACAATTTGGCTTCTTAATGAATGCCTTTACCTATGGAGCACCTCCTCACGGTGGTATTGCTTATGGGTTAGATCGTTGGGTGTCTTTATTTGCCGGATTAGACTCTATTCGAGATTGTATTGCTTTCCCTAAAAATACTTCAGGAAGAGATGCAATGATGGATGCTCCGGCACCTTTAGATGCAAAACAACTGGATGAATTGCATCTTCAGGTAGTTGAGAAAAAAGAAGCTTAAGATTTATGAAAGAATCCACTAGACTTATTCGTTTCGCCATCATCGGAACAGCGAATGCACTCATTACGGCATTAATTGTTTATTTGATGATGGATGTCTTTCATTGTGGATATATTATTTCAAATATTGTAGGCTATCTCATTGCTCAGATTCATAATTTCATTTGGTCTAGCTTTTGGATTTTTCCTG
>CAZGUI010000089.1:0-9368 GCA_964528875.1 uncultured Bacteroides sp.
CCCGTTTCAATCAAACCGTTGATATAACTAAGTTGTCCAGATTGATTCTGTCCATACACAAATATACTGATATTCCTTTTTCATTTTATAATATATTTTATGAAAAACGTGCTCAATGTATAGCAAAATCCTAATTTGTCTATCCACAGCAATTTTTACATTACTACAGATCGACAAACCATTTTATTAAAAAAAATAAGACGTTTTATCATCTATTATGCCTAAAAATTCTTTTTCCAGCCATCTCTCACTCCTGCTAATAAATATCAGTAAAGAATCTCTGTCTTTTCTAATAAAATTATTTAATTCTGATTTTAATTTTAGCAAATTTAACTCCGATAAGTTACCCTCAAACACCGATTTTTGTATATGCGTCAAATATTTTTTACAGATCTTAAATATATTTCTAGAAATTCTTGCACTGCCTTCATCTGTAACAATATCATACACTAATACTACATACAAATTATATCACCACCATATCTTGAAGCCAACATATTCTTTCTCCCCAATTATTTCTTTTATAAGTTTATAACACTCCAGTCTAATAAGGTATCTATAAGATACCTCCCTATCCAGGCCTCTATGTTTTATAGTACGTTTCAATCTTGAATCATACTCCATCAATATTCTCTTTTTCGCAGGTTCTTTAAGGTATAAAAAATTAGACTCTTTATCAAAATCATTTTCGGTAATTTGATTTTTATTAAGTAGCGAAAAAATCATTCTTTCCCCAATTAGCGGTTTAAATATCTCTGCAATATCTAAACATAATGAAAATCTTTTAGTTCCCGGTTCATGTAAAAAACTTATTGTAGGATTTAACTGTGTCTTATATATTTCTGATAAAACAGTTGTATAAATAAGACTATTTACGAATGAAATCAGAGAATTAATCATATTGTCCGGGGGTCTTCTGACCCTTTTTTTAAAATCTATATCTTGTCTTATGACATCATTCCAAGCTGAATAATATATCTTTCTTATGTTTCCCTCTATTCCCATAAGTTCATTAATATTTGCACCAAAATCTAGTCTTTGTATTAAACTTTGTATCTGTTTTATCGGTTCATCTAGTTCTATCCCCCTACCATTATAATACCTTAAATTTCTATATATGTTATGAGAAGCTGCCTTTAGTATTTCCTTTGCTATTTTCATTCTGCTTTCATAATCAACATATTTTTTCACCTGATTCACTAATAAATATCCACTTATGTTACTTTCCCTGGGATAGTAACTTCCACTATAAAACCCATAGTAATTAAATACATGCATAATAATTTTTGACTGTGACATAAAATTTAAAAGCTTTGTATTCAGCCCAACTTCTCCAAATAAATATATTTCATCTGTAACTTCAGCCTTTAGGTTCTTTTTTTCTCCCTCCGGTGTTGTTATTATGATGTTATTATCTTTCCTCCTTAGGTCCCCGTCCCTGAATATATAAAAAGTTTCTCCCATGGCTTCCCCCTCTCCAATAACTTTATACATACTACAATTCCCGCATATATGAAAAAATTACATAATAACACTTGAATAACATATAACTTCCCCTTATGCTTTCTTTGCTTGAGGAATGATTTTATCAAAAGGAATTATCCCAATCATTTAATTCATTTTCATATACTAAATCTTTTATGGGGGTTATCCCTATTTCGTCACTATATTCACAGTTAAATCGTTGTATCCTCTCAAATTTACTTATTTCATATGTTTTTATATTTCTATTATTTGTTAGATAATATGGTATGGACACTGTATAATTCATAATGCTATTCCTTGCCCTAGCCCTTCTTTTCTTTAAGTTCTCCAGTTCATTTTTATTCATATCTTTTTTTCCTTTTTCATTTATAATCTCTTTCCATTTCTCTATTTTATCCCTGCTTTCTTCAAACACATTCTCTGGTATAACAGTTACAGAATTTATGTTTCTAAACATTTTTTTAGCTTCGATTTTATTCATTTCATGTGTATATAAATTTTTCACATAATTTAATGTTTCCCTTATATTTTTATAATAATCTGTTTTCTGTAATTTTTCCGTTGTATACAATTCATTTATTAAATTGATTTTTTCTTCTTCACTTATATATCCATCAATATTTTTTTCTTTTAAAATCTCTTTAGAAAAATCAAATATATCTTTATTTATTACATGACCAACCCCGGAACATTTCTTACTTCCACCATTAAATACATAGCAGTTATATCCTATTTTATCATATTCTCTTTTCCTATAACATCTACCCATCCTCTGAAATAATCCATTCAGATCAGATAATTCTGTTATTAATATATCAAAGTCTATATCTAATGATGCCTCTACAACCTGGGTGCATATCCATAATCCATACTCCGTTTCATTTTCCCCTTTACCTAGGTTAAGTATTGCTTCTTCTTTTTTGGTTCTATCCTTTTTAATAAAACTGCTATGCAATAAATTGACATTATTCTTAACCCCCGATATCTCTTCTTCTGGTATTTTTTGCTTTATTTCTTTATATAATTGTTGAGCTTTTTTAACAGTATTGCATATTACCAACACCTTATTTCTGTTATGTTTTTTTATTATAAAACTTGAATTAATTTCCTCGTCTTTTATTTTTATACTATGTCTGATATTATTTTTGTTTTTATCTATGAACGGTTCCGGTTTTTTGAATTTTACCCCTTCTTTTATAAGTAGGTCCTCTATAAATGGTGGAAATGTAGCCGTTAATATGGCAAATTTACCGCCTAGTTTTGTAACGTGTGAAAGCCCATATACCAAATATGCTATCAAATCCGCTGAATACATTTGGATTTCATCTATAACCAACTTTGAATAAGCTAGTGTGGCAAGTTTGGGCTCAAAACCTTTGTATCTGTACACAAAGTCAAACAATTGGTCTATTGTGCATATTGTGAGCGGCATAGTTAGTTGTTTTGTTCTTTCATAATATTCACCAATTCCCAACTCTTCCAATTGAAGTCTTTCATCATCCTGTTTTTCTTCTCTTTTTATGTATTCGCTAAAAGCATCTGAATGGAGAAGGCCCAGTCTTTCTTCTAGTTTTTCTCTAATTATGTTTTTTCTGGCCCTATCATATATAACATTGATAGCTGTTCTCAGAGGTAAAGTAAAGAACCCCTTATTGTTTCCAATCCATAACAGACCTGCTTCCGTTTTGCCCATTCCTGTTTGAGCGACAACTATTACATTTTCATTTTTATTTTTTATCATATAGTCCTGAAGGCTATTCCAGTCATATTTATTATCCTTTTTCCATCTCTCAATTGATTGTTCTAAAAAATTATTTTCCCATTCTACTTTTTCGTGTGCACTTGAAGCATAATCTATTCTATTTAAAAGTCCTTTTATCAAAACATATTCATTAAAGACATCCTCCCCATCCTCCTCTGTAATTCTGTTCCCGTTTATATAGCTTGAACCAGGTAATTTATAAACTTTAAGATCTGGTATCTTATCATACTTAAAATCTGCTATATTTTCCTTCATCATTTCTATTTCCTTTTTAACATCTTCCCTATAATCTGAAAAAGAAAAGTTTCTTTCATGATGAAAAGCTATGGCAGTTACTAATATTTTTACTTTTTCTTTCCCATATTTTTTAACTAATCCTTTCGTATCAAGAAAACCAGTACTTAAAAAACCATGTGGTATTTCATTTCTAACCTGTCTCCCTTTCATTTTCTCTTGAAATTTATAATTGACCTTACCCAAATCATGATACAAACAGGCTAACTCTAATATATCCCAATCTATATTTATATTTGGATAGACTCCTTTCAAAATTTTATAATTTTCTATCAATCTGTCTGTATGTTCCGCTATAGTTTCCCGTTCAGGGTAAGTCTTCGCTATATATTCATTCCCCATAAAGATTCTCCTTTCACGATTTTAATAAAGAAAGTCCCATATGGGACTTTCTTTATTAAACTGAGAACACTATATTATCATCTCCATCCAATTGAATAATCGCATATTCCTGTGCCTGTGCCTGTACCTTGCTTGCATAAACTACATCGACTTTATTCCATTGCCTGAATACCTTTGGATAACGTTTTGTTCCTTTGTCCACAAGAACATAGTTTTTTGTTAATCTATATCTTGTTCCGGCCGGGATTGTTCCTCTGACTATATCTATATCTCCGCTCTCTATTAGATTTATGGGAATATAGGCACTGTAATTATTTTTTATATCAATTTCATCTTCAAGCTTTTTCTCATATATATTCACAGTTTTTACTTCCTTAATTAGAACTAAGTCCTCCCATCTT
The DNA here is from genome assembly GCA_964528875.1 of uncultured Bacteroides sp. Classification (GTDB taxonomy): domain Bacteria; phylum Bacteroidota; class Bacteroidia; order Bacteroidales; family Bacteroidaceae; genus Bacteroides_E. The sequence continues at coordinate 4,285 of CAZGUI010000089.1, forward strand.
CCTAGAGAAGGATAAACCTTCGGATATAAAAAAGCTTTTTCAATATTTTCTACGAGAGATTGATCCTTAGGTATTACATGTAGAAGTAATTCCACCCCTGTTAATAATTCCACCATCGTTGGTCCCTCTACCGCGCAGATATAATCCTTCTTGAACTCTTCCCTATTTTCAGTATCAAGCACCATATCTTTTATATACAGATTTTCATATTTCTTTATTCCAGGTGCAATCATTTTTTTTATTAAGCTTCCCCTTGGTATCCATACATCTTCAAATTGTTTCCCACCACATATTTTGCATTCCTTGATTTTAGTAGTGTCTACAGCCATACATCTTTTGCACCTTTTGTTCTTATCATCTACTATTTGATTTGAAAATTCATACCTAGTATATAAATCATTTACTTTGGAATGAGACCTTCCCTGAATGCTAATATCCATTTCTTTATATTCAGTAAAATCACATAAATAATGTACCATTCCTATTACAGTAGAAGGTGGAGGCAAAGGATAGGTTTCTTTTAATTGAAAGCTAGTGGGTTTTTTATAATTGACCATGTCCTGGCTCAATTTTATTCTAATTGCTTTCATAATAATCTTTAACCTTCCCTTTGACTATTTCAAAATATTCAGGCATGGGTTTTGCTCCTAACTCTTTTATTACCTCATTATCATTGTCAAAAACCCCTTTTATCAATCCACAGTAGGTATTCCCCTTTATATCTTCATATAATACGTCTTTTATTCTGTCTACATCTATTCTGTTATTTTTTACATCTAAGGCGTTATGGAAAATTGGATTTTTAATAGCATATACCCCACCTATAGTAAATAATGGTTTCAAGTCCTCTCTTCTTCCTTTAATATCCCTATATAAAAATTTTACAGTATCAAGCAAATTTATAATTCTGCTTGCTTTTTCCGAATCTTCTATTTCAATATCATCATTCTCATCTATACCTACTTTATCCAGATCAACAGATATTGTATATGCATAATAGGATCTGTGAACTTCACTTTGTGCTATGCCTCCACCCTTAACAGCCTCATCTTTGTCATCCTGTTTTAAATATCTGTCATATAACCCTTTGTTAGTTAGAAAGTCTAAATCCCCTTTAAAACTTTCCAATGAAATGGCATTTGAAAGTCTTACTACTGCGGAACGTGTTTTTTGACCTTCAGTTGTTTTCATATATCCAAAAAGATCTATTTCAGGATATTCATCTATCGTTGTTTCCGGTGCAAATTGCAATACTGTTTTATCTGCCTTTATTTCCGTATTATCTACTCCCATTTGATTAACAATGTTATATCTTAATGCCTGTCTTGATATGTAAGTATGTTGATAACCCCTCCCCCTTGATATTTTCTTCAAAGAAGCAACATTACCTATTGTTTCCCCATAATTAGCACTTTCTGCCTGAAATATAGCTGACATGGTCAATCCTTTAATTTTCATCAGTTTCCCCTCCATCTTTATTTTCATCTTTGATCCATCCGTTTAAACCTGTCACAAAGGCATATCCTACAATACCCAATGATTCTTCATCTTCTAAGGCTAAAATTAATTGTGACGGTATCGTTTCCCCTATATACATATAGCTCGTTATAATATTATGCATAAACATTTCCGAATTTCTTGTCTTTAGTGAATTTAAGAGTCTATAAGATATACCTCTTATTTTACTTTTGTCTACATCTTTATCTTTGTCTCTTTTAATATATTCCCTTCTCAGATGATATCCAAAAGTCCAGAATTTTTTTACTAATTTTTTATTTTCTTTTACTTTATCCACCCCTTTAACTCCTTTCAAATAATTTATATTTATAATATTTAAGTTCATTATGTGCCCGACATGATAATAAGTTGATATTGTTTCCGTTTCTGTAATCTTATACATCAATAATTTATGAATTAATGTAAACATATTGTAATTATTTAAAAGTCTTTCCATCATCATGTCATATACATTAAAATAATATTTAGATTCTCTATACCCAGTGTTTATTAAACTGTTGATTTCTCTGCAAGATTCCCTTATTATCATTAAAATATCTTTAGATAATATGTTGAATCGATACCGTTTATTTTCATATTTTATAATTTGAACATCCTGAAGTTCATATTGTATGTTAATACTGTGTTCCTCATTAATTGCATTTACTAAGGCTCTGTATGTTATAGATCTTTTATCATCTTCATCTACACTAAGTATATTGTTTCTAATAGTTCTATTGGTCCTTAATAAATTATCTGTTGAACTATTGCTGTTTATAAAAATACCGTTATTGTACCCATATGTAAAACCGGCAGGTAAGCAGGAATAAACCAATTTACATAAATCACATATAGCTACATCATTGTTAAAATTCCATACATGAGATGTTTTCTTTCCTATGTCAAAACCCGTTGCATTTAAAAAGCTTATGTCATTATCCATAGCCTTTATTTTTCTTTCGCAGATAAAACAATTATATTTGAACTTTTTTTTATCAGATTCTATGTAGCCTATAACAGCATCTACAAAATATTGTTGATAATCTTTATATACATCTTTTTCTTTAGTCTGAGGATTAAGAAAACATACACCATCCCAACCGTTATTTATGATATTATAAATAACGCCTTTTGCTATTATATGTTTTCTGCCACTTTCGCTGTCGAAATAGTTTATTATTTCATCTATTATTTTATAAAGTTCCTTTATTTCTCCTATCCTGTTTTCCAGCTTATCATTTTTTCTTAAATTAATAGGTTTTAGTTTTTTTTCCAGCTCCAATACATCCACATCATGTTTTATAAAAGGATATACTTTTTGATAACTATTTCTTTTTAAATAACCATTACTGCCTTTCATCTTCTCAATATAATCATTTAATGACTTCAAGGATTTTTCATTAAAATTTTCAAATTTGTTGTTCCTATGACTTTCCATTATTGATTTATAAGATATAATTCTATACCATGGTGTATTTTTATAATATTTATCAATGAAATAATTGAAATACTTTCCCGAAAAATCCTTTAATGATTCTGGATTAATCCATATATATTGATTTTTTTTAAATACTTCCTCACCTGCATGCTCTAAAATATTACAAAGTCCTACTATCCCAGCATTAAACTGCCAATCAGATAGTTCAATCTTTATTTTTTCATTCACCTTTTCACCTCCTATACTAAATCTACCATTCCAAAACCTGAATTTTTTCTACCCCCTATGCCCGCCCTATAAAGGTAATCTAATAAATAGGGTTTGCCTGTCACTTTTATCGTGCATATATTCGATAAAATTTCAATTCCATAATGTTTTACCTTAACTTCTTTGTTGTATAATGTTTCAACTTCTACTTCCCTTATATCTAATATTCTTTCTTCAGTGAACTCATCTGTAAGCTGATATTTTAAGTTTTCCATAAAAATTTCTTTACCCTTATCATTATTCAGAGAATGATACCATGTTTTTTTGTTATCTCCCTTATGTTCTCTGATTACTATAGGAGACATAGTCCTCAGTATAACTTCATTTGTGTAAATACTCTTTTCCCCTAACATATTTATTTTTTCTATTTCCAGAATATTGTTTTCAATGGAAAATTTTTTTCCCTTGTTAGTCAGTATAGAATTATAAAACATTATCCCATCTTCAACATTATTAGTTGAAAAATTTAAGTATATTTTTTTACCTGGAATGATTATTTCTTCCCTCAAAAATTTGCAATTACCCATGTAAAGACTGAAAGTAAAACTCTTTCTCCTGTTTGGGATTTCTTTATATAATCTGTCAAAATATTTTTGATCATAAGAACTATAACAATGCTTTAATAATGAAAGTATCATTCTATTTTTATCCTTGTGTATTTTTTCATCCTCTAGAGAAATTTCAACACTAAATCTCAAGATGTTCACCCCCTTTCATAATATTTTGTTTTTAGACATTTTAAGATACAAAATAACATTAATGGTTTTTGTATGATATTTTTTTTATTTGTTAAATGTTTCTTGTATAATATTCTCATTGTTATTCCATATCTATTGTATGTGTTTCAATGTAATTATATTACACAATATTCTGTAAACTTACAAACCCGAAATATCCCCATTTTGGGCTAAAATAAAGGCAGATAATTGATATACATCAATTATCTGCCTTTATCTTCGTTTTCTAATATAGTTCTATTAAGCTTGTTTTTCATTATCACACTTAAAATAGATAATTTACATTCTAGTTATAGTTCTATTATTAGTTTTTTACTTTCTATTTTAATTGTTAAAATTAAAAAACATATCGTAAAGCATATCGCAACTTCATTATAACACAAATCTAACCATATTAAAAAACCTGATAATTGATGACAATATCAATCTATTAAAAAAATTATATGAACTATTTATTAAATATAACAAAGTTCATAATAAGCGCATTTTTTGCATATCAATTTTTTATTAATTTCCGGAGGTAATTTTAATAACATAATTTTATTAATTTCCGTAATAACAATTTTCAACCTTTCTTCATCTTCTTTGGTTAAAAATATTTCCTCCCTTTTTCTCAGTAATGGATAATCTAATACGCCTTTTTCTATATCAACACCCCTTTCCCCTAATAACCACATATAATATTTTAACTGCCATTCAGACGCCTCTTCAATTTTTCTAGATTTTTTAACCTCATGAATGATTTTCCAATCTTTTAAAAAATCAATGATAATATTCTCATCGATTAAAATATGTTTCTTTTCCCTTTTATAGGATGTTTCATCTATTAGCTTCCCAATACCTACCAATTCGCTATTTTGTTCCATTGTTACATTATTGATAAAAAACCATAGTTTTCTTTTACAAACAAAATAATAGTATATCATTACACCACTGACTGATCTATTCATAAAATCATCTTCCTGTCTATAAGGATATTGTTGCAATCTCTCCGATTAAGTGCATCGCTTTTTGTTAATTTTCCAATCATATAAAGCCCAGAGCTAACATATAGCCCTCAAAAACTGCCCTATCAATACATATTATAGTCTCTAATGTTGCCCTATAATGGTAACATTAGAAAATTATTTATAATTTTCCAGCAA
>CAZGUI010000090.1:0-9340 GCA_964528875.1 uncultured Bacteroides sp.
TTGATTTAGATGAGGTTAATGCTCGGTTCTATGAGATGCACACTAACTATTACTCGTATGAGTGGACTTGGGCTTATCACAAAATTCTATCATTCTATAATTTATCGGCTGATACCATTACGGCAAAAGATGTTGTACGTATTGTAAATAGGTGGAAAGACTGTGTGATAAATTTGGATTGGCAGGTATATAATGATGCAAAGAAAGAGTTTTCGTTGAATTCAATGATTAGTTTTGGTGCCGATGGTTCAGTAGATGATATGAAAGAAGATTTTGAACAAGTACGTGGCGTGTTCGAAAGTAATCCTTTTGTTACTACTGTGCTCGATCATATTGATGAAAAAACGGCTTTAGGTGAAGAGTTGATTAATCGCATTGGACAATTGGCCTAAAATTAAAAGTATTAATAGCATATTACAACCTAATTATAATTTCTAAAACAAATAAATAAAATGGCTAAAACACCTCCATTTAAGTATCAAGAACCTTTCCCAATGGAGAAAGATTCTACAGAGTATTACTTATTAACAAAAGAACACGTTTCAGTTGCAGAATTTGAAGGAAAAGAAATCTTGAAAATTGAAGCTGAAGGGTTAACAAAAATGGCTAATGCTGCGTTTAGAGATGTCTCTTTTTTACTGCGTCCTGAACACCAAAAACAAGTAGCAAAGATTCTAAGCGATCCTGAGGCCAGTGAGAATGATAAATATGTTGCACTTACTTTTCTGCGTAATGCTGAAATTTCGGCAAAGGGTAAATTGCCTTTCTGTCAAGATACAGGTACAGCAATCGTTGTAGGAAAGAAGGGTCAACAAGTTTGGACTGAAGGTTGTGACGAGGAAGCTCTATCTGAAGGAGTTTATAAAACGTACACAGAAGAAAACCTTCGCTATTCTCAGAATGTACCTCTGGATATGTACACAGAGCAAAATACCCGAACAAACTTACCTGCTCAAATAGACCTTTATGCTACACAAGGCGACTCCTATGATTTTTTATGTATTACTAAAGGAGGAGGTTCTGCTAATAAAACATACTTATACCAAGAAACTAAAGCGTTGTTAACTACAGAGCGTTTGGTTCCATTTTTGGTAGATAAGATGAAATCTTTAGGTACTGCTGCTTGTCCTCCTTACCATATTGCATTTGTAATTGGTGGAACATCTGCTGAGACCAACTTGAAAACCGTTAAATTAGCTTCTGCCAAATATTACGATAATTTACCTACTACAGGAAATGAAGGAGGTAGAGCTTTCCGTGATATTGAATTAGAGCAAGTTTTACTTGAAGAGGCTTATAAAATAGGTTTAGGAGCTCAATTTGGAGGTAAATATTTTGCTCACGATGTACGTGTGATTCGTTTACCCCGTCACGGAGCTTCTTGTCCTGTGGGGATGGGAGTTTCTTGTTCAGCCGATCGTAACATTAAGTGTAAAATTAATAAAGAGGGCATCTGGATTGAAAAATTAGAAGAAAATCCAGGACAATATATCCCTGAAGAACTACGTCAGGAAGGCGAAGGAGAGGCCGTTAAGATTAACTTGAATCAACCGATGAAGGATATTTTGAAAGAGTTATCCAAGCATCCTGTTTCTACTCGTTTATCCTTAACAGGAACTATTATTGTGGGGCGTGATATTGCTCACGCTAAACTTAAAGAGCGTTTAGACAGTGGAGAAGGTCTTCCTCAATACATCAAAGATCATCCTATTTATTATGCCGGTCCTGCAAAAACTCCTAAAGGAATGGCTTCCGGTTCTATGGGGCCTACTACTGCCGGTCGTATGGACCCTTACGTAGAGTTATTCCAAAGTCATGGGGGTAGCATGGTGATGCTGGCTAAAGGAAATCGTAGTCAAGCGGTAACGGATTCTTGTAAGAAATACGGAGGATTCTATTTAGGTAGTATTGGTGGTCCTGCTGCTGTTTTAGCACAGCAAAACATCAAGAGCATTGAATGTATTGAATATCCTGAGTTGGGTATGGAGGCTATCTATAAAATTGAAGTGGAGAATTTCCCTGCTTTCATTTTAGTAGATGATAAAGGCAATGATTTCTTTAAACAACTGTAGTTGTGCATTGAAATTTAATATAACTAAAAAGGGGTGAGTTGAATTTAACTTACCTCTTTTTTTGTGACTTTTTATTTCGGTGGTTTTTTAAGTGTCCTGTCTTTTAAGCTTGTATTTTCTTCCCTAAATGTAGGCAAAAAGAAGAAAAATGAATCAATCTCTGAACGATGAAAAAAGTAGGTCCTAGACCCAACGCCCTTCGGTCCTAGACCGAGCACCTTTCAGTCCTAGACCGACAGGCCTTCGGTCCTAGACCGATAAACACCCTTGTTACAAGTTGAGAAACAAGGGTGTTATAAAAGAGAAAATTGGGTTGGTTGAAAAATAAAATCTCTGTTTGTAGAGGAGTGTCTTTGAGCCCGAAAATCGGTTAAAAAAACAGCTTGACTAAGTAAAAGTCAAGCTGTTTTTTTATTCTTTGAAATCTCTGTTTTGTGTGAATTCTGTGGTTTACTTTGGTGGATAGATAGAGGTGCGATATTTTCCCTCATGACTGTCTCCTAGCATACTGAGGTAGGAATAATAACGAGATTCACTAATGTGATGCTCCTCAACCGATTTTCTAACCGCACAACCGGGTTCTTCCAAGTGTAAACAGTTATGAAATTTACACTCTTTGGATTTTTTGAAAATTTCAGGGAAATAATGTCCTATTTCGCTAGCCTCCATATTGAATACACCAAATCCTTTGATACCGGGTGTATCTATAATGTACCCTCCTTGTGGTAATTCGTGCATTTCAGAAAAGGTGGTAGTATGAACCCCGGTCAGGTATCTTTCGGAAATCTCTTGTGTCTCTATGTTGGCTTTAGGGATTAAAACATTAACCAGTGTGGATTTGCCAACTCCTGAATGACCAGCAACCAATGTTGTTTTATTGGTTATCAACTCTTTAATTAAATCTACTCCCATTGCTTGTGTGGCAGAAATTTCCTGGCATTGATAACCAATGTAGGAATAGAGGGCAATCATTTGCTTCATGTATTCCAACTCTTCGCTATTGTACGTATCCGTTTTATTAAATAGCAGAATAACAGGTACACTGTAGGCTTCAGCACTAGCAAGAAAACGATCAATGAAAGTGGTTGAAGTTTCAGGATAATTAACGGTAACCATTAACAGTACCTGATCAATGTTTGCTGCTAAAATGTGTGATTCTTTGGATAGATTAGGAGCTCTACGAATGATGTAATTCTTTCTCTCTTGGATCTTGGTTATTAAGGCTGTTCCCTCTTCATAGGTTTCAAACTCAACACGATCACCAACAACAATGGGACTAGTACTTCGAATCCCTTTGATTCGGAAAGTTCCTTTAATTTTACAATCAATTAAATCACCTTGGTCGGTTTTTACCTGATACCAACTACCTGTATTTCTAATGACTAAGCCTTGCACAAAAAATAAGGTTATACGGTCATTATTTCTTTGGTTTTATTCTCTAATAACTTGTCAATCTTTTCGATGAATTTATCGTGCACTTTCTGTAAATCGCCTTCGGCTCTTTTTTGAGCATCTTCGGGCAGACCCTCTTTCTGTGCTTTCTTTAATTTTTCATTTCCATCGCGACGAGCATTTCGAATACTAATTTTAGCATTCTCTCCCTCAGCGTTACACTGTCTGGTAAGTTGTTTGCGTCGCTCTTCAGTTAGAGGAGGAATACCTAAACGAATCACCTCTCCATTATTTTCAGGTGTAATACCTAAATCCGAATTAATAATGGCTTTTTCAATGGGTTGAAACATGTTCTTATCCCACGGCTTGATAACAATACTACGAGCATCAGGAGTAGTTACTGATGCTACATTGCTAATAGGCATTGAGCTACCATAGGAGTCAACACGAATATTATCTAATAGCTTGGGGTTAGCTTTACCTGCACGAATGCGTGATAAAGTCTCATCCAGGTATTCAAGTGTCATTTCCATTTGTTCTTTTGCATCTGCAAGAATCTCATTAACGTCTATCATAAGGTTTGTTATTTTAATGTTATCAGTAAATATACTATTTATTATAAACTAAAGTGCCGATTTTTTCCCCTTTTATTAATTTTTCAAGATTTCCCGGTGTATCCATATTGAAGACTACAATGGGTAGATTATTTTCTTTACACATAGTAGTTGCAGTTAAATCCATCACTTTCAAATTCTTCTCATAGATTTCATCGTAAGTAATTTTCTCGTATTTGGTAGCCTGAGGGTCTTTTTCAGGATCAGCTGTATAAACTCCATCTACACGGGTTCCTTTCAACATCACATCTGCTTCAATTTCAATTCCTCTAAGTGAAGATCCCGTGTCTGTAGTAAAGAACGGATTGCCTGTGCCTCCACATAAAATAACGACTTCTCCGGCTTCTAGTAGGTCAATGGCTTTCCATTTACTATAGAATTCACCAATAGGCTCCATTCGGATAGCTGTTAAAACCCTTGATTTTACATCTAGAGAATTCAAGGCAGAGCTGATAGCTAATCCATTAATTACTGTAGCCAGCATTCCCATTTGGTCTCCTTTAACTCTGTCGAAACCTCTGTTTACTCCTTTTAATCCTCGGAATATGTTACCTCCACCTATAACTATGGCTACCTGAACTCCTAGCTCTTTGACTTTCTTTATTTGTTCAGCGTACTCCATTAAGCGGTCGTCATTGATTCCGTATTCTGTGTTTGCTGCTAAGCTTTCTCCACTTAGTTTTAGCAATATTCTTTTATACTTCATTAAAATAATGTTTCTTGTTTAATACAAATATAAGTCATAAAATGTATAATGCCATATTTGGACACTCTAAAATTAATATTCCTTTTAATACCCAAAGAAGTCAAAAAAAAGTCCAAAAAACGGAACAATATGTTCATCTTTTTTGTATTTTTATTAAGTTTCTAATTAAAAAGAGAGTGCATCATGAAGAACAGTCAAATTTATCTCGGATGGGTGGTTTTTTGTTTAGTATTTAGTTCTGTGTGTTTTTCTTCTGTTCATGCGGCAAACTTTAGCTATGAAGAGGGAAATATGACTGTTGATGAGTGGATAAAAAAGGCAGAGAAATATCTTATAAATGGTCAGGAAAAAGAAGCTTCTGCTTGCTACGAAGAAGCACTGTTAATTGACCCTGAAAATTTATCTGCTAATATTTTCTTGGGTAATTATTATTATATTCAAGGAGAAATGGCTCGTAAAAATTTAGAAGCAAAATTTAATAAGCAAAATAAGCCTAATCAAGCTGAGCGAGAGGAATACTTTAATGCTTTGAGTGATTTATGGCCAATCTATGATAAAGCAAAAAAACATTTGGAGGAGGTATTGAGGTCATTTCCTTCATCAGAAATAAAAAACACATTAGAGCATATTGAGGAATTGCATGAAACTATTCAATGATGTAGCTCACTTCTTTGAAGTAGTACTTTCTCTGTTGATTGTTTTTGTCTATAAGTATAAGCTGTCCGTCGGGTTGTACTTTAAGAAGATGTGCCTCGAAAATCTCTTTACTGTCTTTGTATAAGTGATATCCCTCTTTTCTGAAGAGTCTGTTATGATATTCTATCTTTACCTGTCCTGCTTTTCCTTCTTTTAGTAATTGGTAAAACTCCTTTAAGTACATAAGAAAGGTAGTCCACAACTCATTTATATTGTGTTTGACTCCGGTTATTTCAGTGAGAGAAATCGGATTGATGAGTTGAGATGGAAAAGAGGTTTGATTGATGTTTAATCCAATGCCAATGATTGATTGACTTACATCGTTAGATAAAAACTGATTCTCAATAAGTATACCCGCTATTTTTTTATTTTTCCAATAGATGTCATTGGGCCATTTAATGGAAAAATCAGAGCTGAACGGACTGAGTGTTTGGATTAAGCTCAATGAAACAATTTGTGAAATGTAAAAAGAGCGATTAGCTGAAACACAAGTGGGATAGAGTATCAAACTACAGAGGAGGTTGTCCTTAGGGGATGATACCCAGCTGTTGCCTCTTTGTCCTCTGCCTTGTGTTTGAAAGTTTGCACGTACAGAAAAAAATTCCGGAAGCTGCTCTTTTGTGTTTAGTTCTCTCAAATAGCTGTTTGTCGATGCCGTTTCGTTTATTATCAACTGATTTCCCATAGCTTTAGTTTCAATTCAAGGTTACATTAAAGGAGGATAGAATGCATTTGTATAGTGTTCTATTATGTAGGGCTTTTGTTGTCCTACAACCGTAACTATATCAAATTGTACAGGTAAATCAATTTCATACCTTTCAATGTATGCTTGTGTGGCAATAATTAATCTGTTAATTTTATGGTTGTCAACCGCTTTTTCCGGTTGATTAAACCGCTTATTTCTTCTGCTTTTTACTTCAATAATGACTAGATGAGTTCGGGTATTGGCAATGAGATCAACTTCATATTTACCATATTTCCAATTTCTGTGTAAAATGTTATAACCCTTTTCTTTAAGAAAGTTCTCGGCTATTTTTTCTCCTTTTTTCCCTAGCTCATTATGTAGTGCCATTGGTTTTTACACAAAAATACACTTTTATGCTATGTTATTCAATAAGTAAACTTAAATTTGTCTGCCTTATGGATAGTAAAGAGAAAAATAAAAAGAAAAAAGGGTGCTCTTCAAGCTCTAAACGCATGATGAGGTTGACTTGCTTTTTAAATGAACAAGAGTATCAGTTCATTGATAATTATTTGGAAAAAAATAAGATTAAAAGCAAATCACGCTGGTTGAGAGAAACTCTTTTACGCGCCATCTATAAAGAGATGGAAGAAAACTATCCGACTCTTTTTGACGAACATGAAATGAGAAGATGAAAATACAGTTAGATGATCAATATTTTATGCAACAAGCCTTAGTTGAGGCCAAAAAGGCTTTTGAACGAGATGAGGTTCCTGTTGGAGCCGTTATAGTCTGTGACAATAAGATTATAGCCAGAGCTCATAATTTAACTGAAACACTTGTTGATGTTACAGCTCATGCTGAAATGCAGGCCATTACAGTTGCTGCAAATGTGTTAGGAGGGAAGTATTTAACCGATTGTATATTGTATGTAACTTTAGAGCCTTGTGCTATGTGTGCGGGTGCAATTGGCTGGGCGCAATTTGGACGCATTGTGTATGGAGCTTCTGACGATAAAAGAGGGTATCATACCTATTCCACAGATGTTCTACATCCTAAAACAGAAGTTGTTAGAGGTATCTTAGCAGATGAATGTTCGTCTTTAATGAAAGAGTTCTTTCAGTCTAAGCGCTAGTTGTTCTGTTCCTCATTGGGGATTTCTTCAAAATCTATATATTCCCCTTCATCCTTTGAAAAAATCTTTTTTTTCGGTTGAGGTTGTTCTGCCTGTCCATTCCAGCTGTTATGCTTTGACTTAGCCTCTTTTCTTTTTCTATTGACCTGAGTCAAAGAGAAAAAGAATTTTATGATTTGATTAATTACTATGATGAGAAGTATAAGCCATAAAATAGTCATTATCTTCCTGTTTTTAAGGGTTAGAAAGAGGTTGGCTGTTATTTAGGCCAATTTCTTCTTACTTTGTGTAACTAGTGAAAGGATAATATACCAAAGAATTACAGCAGCTATACCACTTAATTTGAAAATAAAGATGAGTGGAATAGATACCAGTAAAAAGAGGAATTTTATTTTATTATCTTTCCAAGTAAAGTTCTTAAATTTTAGAGAGAACATAGGGATTTCTGCTACTAATAATCCTGAAAAGATAAAAACTAATACTAAAATATAGATACTATTGGTTTGTGTTAAAAGAAAATCTTTACTACCTGCAATAAGAGAACTCCAAAACAATGCATTTGCAGGAGTGGGTAATCCAATAAACGAATCAGATTGCCGGGTATCAATATTAAATTTGGCTAGTCGCAAAGCGGAAAAAACAGCAATGAGAAAAGCTAAATAAGGAAGTCTCGTCTTGATATCCAGTAAAAATATGGGGTAATTCAAATCTGTTTCTCGAAGGAATACAAAAACCAGTAGAGCAGGAGCTAAGCCAAAACTAATGTCATCAGCTAATGAGTCCAGCTCTTTTCCCATAGGGGAGTAAGCTTGGAGTAAGCGTGCAAAAAAACCATCAAAGAAATCGAAGATTGCAGCCAATACAATAAAACCAAAGGCGAACATGTATTTCCCTTCAAAAGCCATGACACAAGCCACACAACCCGAAAAAAGATTTAAGCAAGTAATGGTGTTTGGAATGTGTTTAGTGATTGCTGTACTCATTTATTTTAGTTTTGCAATAATCGTTTGATTACCAGTTGTTTTTTCGTCTAGTTGAGCAGTGATTTCTGTGCCTAGAGGTAGATAAACATCCACACGAGAACCAAACTTAATGAATCCCATATGTTCATTGATTTGGCATGGTGTGTTTTCCTCTGCATAGGTTACAATACGTCGTGCCAAAGCACCTGCAATTTGTCTTACTAAAACTTCTTCACCTTCCGGAGTTTCAATAATAACTGTTGAACGTTCGTTTTCAGTACTAGCTTTGGGTAACCATGCTTTTTGAAATCTGCCTCTGTGATGTTGAACTTTTTTTACGGTTCCGTTTACGGGATACCAGTTTGCATGCACATTGAAAACGCTCATAAATATGGATATCATAATGCGACGATCCTTAAAATACTCATCTTCATCTACCTCTTCAACCACTACTATTGTTCCATCAGCAGGAGCTATAACTAAATTTTTGGTGTCTTCGGCAAAGATTCTTTCCGGACATCTAAAAAAGTTTAGCATAATTAGGTAGACAGGTAATAGGATGATTAGTGAGATGTAGAAAGGAATTTTAGTTTCAAAGCCCATATAAAGCAAAAGGATAATTCCGGTAAATAGAAGAAATGAACCTATTAGAATTTCAATCCCTTCGTTGTGTATTTTAGTATTCTTCATTTTCTTTAAATGCCCCATCAAATTAAAAAGGTTTATTTATTCGACAAAAGTAGGTTTATTTTGAGTTATCAGCAAACTATTATTAATGGAAATACAGAGTAAAGGTTAATGTTGATAACTTTTTGTATCTTATTTTGCGAGAAAATAAGATACATTGTATTTTTAAAGTTTACTTGAAGCAATTGGTCAGGTAAATCTTAAACAGTCTTTAGATATTATTTAGGAGGAAAAAATATGACTCAGCAATTTACTCATTTACATGTTCACTCTCAATATTCGTTGCTCGATGGCCAAGCTAGTATTAAAGCGTTGGTCGATAAGGCAAAAGGTAATGGGATGAAAGGAATAGCACTAACAGATCATGGGAGCATGTTTGGGGTGAAAGAATTTT
>CAZGUI010000091.1:0-8932 GCA_964528875.1 uncultured Bacteroides sp.
GCTCCATTAAAAACAAAACAACTTATTTATAAGTTGTTTTTTTGCTTATATAAATTTTTAAAGTTAATACTATAATTTGTTTTGAATTGGTTTTTTGGTTTTCAAAAGTTTTGGCAAATTTTCTTTATACAAAATTGTTGTCTTATGCAAAGCTCTTGTCATAGCAACATACAACAAACGCATATCAATATTTGATTCTTGATTATAATTAGCTTCATCAACATTTATTAAAATCGTAGCATCAAATTCTAAACCTTTAACTAAACTAACAGATGCAACGCATAATCCACCCTTAAATGTAGTATCACTAGATTCAAGCTTATTTATATTTAAGCCAATATCTTGCAAACTTTCATTTAATATGGTTGCTTCTTTTTCATCTTTTGTTATAATCGCAATTGAATGATAACCTTTGTTAATATATTCATAAATTACATCTTTAAGAGTGTCAGTGAAATTAACGCCAGTTTTAAGATAATCCACAACTTCACCGTGTCTAACTAATTCATCAGATTTACTATTCGTTAAATGTTCTGATATTTTATTAGCTTCACTCATTATTTCCTCTGTTGATCTATATGATTTGTTCAGATAAAAGATTTCAACATCTTCATCAAAAACACACTGTCTAATATCTTCCCATTTATCTATTGAAGCTTGAGATAAAATTGATTGATTTAAATCTCCAAAAATGGAAAATTTAGCATTCGGAAACATGGATTTTAAAACCTTATAATCCATTAAATTATAATCTTGAGCCTCATCTACAACTAGTTGAACAACCTCCTTGTATTTATCGTTTGTTTGAAGTAATTCATTTAAATATGCCAACAACGATAAATCATTCTTCATTATTATTTTTTTTCTTAATCGTTTGATAAAATCTTCCTTATACAAATGCACAAATTTAGAATCCGTGTATTTTTCTACATTACTCAATATAGTTATCATATGTTGAATAGTTGTTTTATTGAAGGGTTTAAAATGATTTTTTATTATTTGGGGAAAACCTTTTGAATAATCGTTTCTTAATTTTTGTGTTATTGAAAATAAATCTGTTTCCTTATGATTTTTCAACAAATATGAGTCTAAAACTATTGACTCTAATCTATATCGTTCATCTTTATAATCATTTTTAATCCTGTTAATAAAAACCTTTTCCGCAATTTTAATTGCATCTAAAACTTTTGTCTTCTTTGAAGTAAAATAAGGCTGTAATTTTTCTTTTGGAATCAACACTTTTTCTCCGGCCAAAATATTAGAATTATTAAGCTGGTCTTTCAATTCTTCTACATAATTAATTATAATTCTTTCCATTATTATATTAAAGTCTTTTATAATTTCTTTTTCAAACAAGTAATTTGTCATTTCTAAATTATTATCAACTTTTAATTTTTTATCTATAGAATTAATCATTAAATTATTAAAAGTTGTTTGTTGAATAAAATCCACTTCTAAATCAGGCAACACATTCGAGATATAGTCTAAGAAAAAATTGTTTGGACCAATTATCATAAACTGATTGGGGTCTATAGGAATATTTCTGTCAACGTTTAAATTGTACATCAAATAAGCTACTCTGTGTAATGCAACACTTGTTTTCCCACTGCCGGCTACTCCCTGAGTTATCAAGTTTTTCGTATTTGGATATCTAATAATAGCATTTTGCTCTTTTTGAATAGAAGCAACAATATCTTTCATTCTATTTGTTGCATTTATATTTAAATATTCTTGCAATATCTTATCTTGGCTGACAATATCAACATCTAAAATGTTTTTTAAAATCCCTTTTTGAATAATGTATTGTCTTTTAAGTGTTATGTTACCATATATAGTACCTTGTGGACTTAAATAACTTGTTTTTCCTAAAGAAGAATCATAATAAACGCTAGAAATTGGAGCACGCCAATCGAGTACAACGATATTGTTGTCAGAATCAGCAATCATGGTTTTACCAATATAATATTTGTTGTGATCGTCATGATTTTCAGTAATAAAGTCAAATCTTCCAAAATAAGGAGACCCCACCGAATTTTTTAAATTTCGAATTATTTTGTAATACAAATCTAACACGGCATTATTATGAAGATGTTGTCCACGTTGTTTATCCTCATAAGTCAATTTTTCATGCAATAAACGATTATAAACATGTTCTTTTATTTCTATTTGATTTGCCAACAACAAATTAACTTCTTTTAAAAATTTTATTTCTTCATTCTTCATATTTTATTTTACCACCTTTAACCTCGAAAAACATTTCCATTTTAGGATGTTCACATTCCTGCAAAGCTTCTATTATTTTATTTTTGTGTTGAAACAAAAATAAAAGCATGTTATTCCTCTTTATCGCAAAATTCATGTCCAGTTTACTACTCTTTTCCAAGCCTAACCCAGCTAAGTCATTGGCTTGCACTTTCAAATAAAAATGGTATGTACTTTGAGAAGATAAAATATAATTTGTCTTTGAATAACCACGAAAAAATAATTTTAAGTCCGAAATTATTTTTTCAACCGTTTTATTAGACGAATAAACAAGCATAAAAGCTCCCCTTAAAAGTTCATACTCTTTATAAAAATAACACGTTTGATCGAAATCAATTATTTTTAATCCCTCAGTTGTTGAGATCAAATTATCACAATAAAAATCTCCATGTATTATTTGATGTTGTAACCGTTGTTCTAAATCTCGAGTTTCACTTTGTATTTTCTCAATTATTTTCAATTTGTTCAGTAATATGTTTTTTATTTCTTGATTTTCGACTTTTCTTATGTGGTTTTTAATTTTATTCTCATTGTCCGGCACTTTTAAAAAATCCGACTTTTCTTTCGTCTTAACACTAAACAACATTTTATGTAATTTCCCCATAAATATCCCAATATTTACTAAAGATTCACTTGTAATTACATCAGTCTCTCCATCTATAAATTCCGCAATGTAGTAATATTTGTTTTGATTTTTAACATATAATTTTTTGTTTTCAGATAATAATATTTGGGGAGCTATTGATTTAAGTTGACTTTGTACACTTAATATAAAATTCATTCTTGAAACTGGTTGATTATCAATTTCCTTAAGTACATAAGCTTTTCCAGTATCTGTTTGTATTAACCATTTTTTAGACGTAAAACCCTTTTCTATTGACTCTACTTTTAATGCGTTTAATTTATATTTATTGATTATTTTCAATAACATTCTATCTTCTCCTGACATTACTATCCGCTAATATTGTATTGATAATTTCATGTGTGAAATCTAAAGTATGATTGTATTTAACATTATAACAATTTATATTTTCATCTTGTGACAAAATGGTATCTAAGTTGGAATTTGGAACTTCAATTAAATCGTTTAATATCTTTCTGTCAGTATAAACCCCATCTATTGAGGATTTTTCTAACTCGCTAATAAACTCAATTAATTCTACTTTCTCCATTTTAAAGTCTACATCTGGATCGAAAATAAAATTACAAATAGCTTTTAATTTTGCGACTGGTTCAACTTTTACATTTAAAGCTTTTGATATATCTTCAAAAGAAATTTGTATTCTTTCCGAACAGTCCCTTGCGTGTTTAACAGCGAACAAGTCTTCGTAGGCTTCAAAGTTTATTTTTGTTTCAAACTTTTCTTTTAAATCTTTATTTGTCTTAAAAGTTTCGGCTCTAATATTTATTCTAGCCGGATTCCCGTATGTCTTTATGATATCATCATGTTTTATAATTGCTGTTCTTTCATTAGACGAATAGTCTAATTGATGAGTTAGGAGTGTATACAACATTGCTGTTGTTTTGCCAGTACCTTTCTCACCGACAAACATAATTGATTCGCCATTATAAACAACAGAAGACGCGTGAAAAAACCGACCTTGTTTTTGTTCCACTAAACGATTCACAATATCAATAATCAACCTTTTTAAAAACAACCAATCTTTATCTTCAAGATTACTCATATCCACATATAATTCGGTAGTTTTAAAATAACATTTTTTATCATTGATTTTTATAAATCTATAGTCGAACAAATATGGGGATTTGGCAGAATTAACAACAAATATTTTAAAATCAACATTTTTATCAATCAAAGCAGATTTTGTTTTGTTTTCTATTTTAATGTAGTTGCCCAAATATCTTTCCAATATCAAAAGATTAGATTCTTTTGGTAAAATCAATTCGATCTTAACAAAATCATTATAAAGTTCAAATGTTTTCATCCTTTATTTTCCTCCAAGGTATACATATCAAAATATAACTTTATGTAATATTATACTAAGTAGAAACAGCATAGTCAATCACCTTAAATAACAATAAAATCATGACCTCTTGTCTTTAGTTAATAATTTTTATACAATATAACAAAAGGAGTCAACGTGGACAATAAAAATTTTGAAAAAGCTTTGATTTTTAATAACAAAAAATTATTTGATATCATCCCCAAAGGCGATACTCACTCCCACGCATCATTAAGTTCAAATAGAAAAATATTTAAAGAATATTTTAATGATAAGACTTTGGATAAATTTATCCCCCAAGATAACATAAATTCCATTTCCAAATTCATTAAAAATAATTTGTTAGATATAACATTAATTAAAAATAAACACATAAAGTTGATAGAATGTTCAATTTTAACTGCCATAGAAGATAATATTAGTCCGTTTATAACCAGTATAGATTATAGAATTTGTGTGGACCAATTTAAAAATAATATATCTGGATTTTTAACTTCTTTAATAAAGTTGAAAGATAAATATTCTAAAATAATTGATATACAATTCGATATTGGAATTAGCAAGGAAAAATATATTAACGATCATTATAATACTATTGTTAAATTAATTGACAGTAACTTGTTTTCTGGAATAGATTTGTATGGTTTAGAAAAACCCAAATTGTTGAAAAAATTTAAAAAACTTTACAAATATGCTAGCATGAAAAACTTAAAATTAAAAGCACACATTGGAGAATTCGGAGATGCCAAAGAAATAAAACAAGCTATAAAATTATTAAGTTTGGATGAGATACACCATGGAATAAATATCGTATCATCTAAATATGTTATGAAGTATGCCAAAAGAAAAAACATACGCTTTAACGTATGTCCTTCTAGTAACCTTTTATTAAAAAGAGTTAATAATATATCAGTTCACCCTATAAAAAAGATGTTTAATAGTGGTTTAATAGTTTCTATAGGAACAGATGATCAATTATTATTTGAAAAATCGCTTTTTGACGAATATAAACTTCTTTATGATAATAATGTTTTTTCAATTGATGAATTAAACCAAATTAGACATAATTCTATTTCTTTTTAATTTATCTGTTTAATTTTTGTATCAAATCATGAGAAAAATCATCTTCTACTCCGATTTGGTCACCTCTTGCAAAATCATGAAAATCACTACCAGATGATTGTAATACCTTTAACTTATTTGTAATGGATAATATCATTGCACTTTCTTCAGGAGTCATTTTATTTGTATTAAAAACTTCAATGCCGTCAACACCCATAAAAACAAGATTTTTAAAGAAAAACTCCAATTCATAATCGGATAATTTGAGCATGTTGGGATGGGCCAAAATAGTATACCCCTTTGAAGCCTTTATTATTTGAACGACTTCTTTTAAAGGCAAAGAATATTTAGGTACATAACTAGGGGCTGGTGAACTTGTGTATTTATAAGCTGCCTCCATCACTGTTTCTACTATTTTTTTATCTAATAACCAATCAATAATGTCTCGTTTTGTAATAATGTTTTTATTGAAATAATTCTTAAGATAATCCATGGATAATTTAAAGTGGTTTAGTTGATTCATTTTTTTTATTAACATTTCCGTTCTTTCATTAGTATTATTTTCATATAATTCAAATAAATATTCAATTTCTTTGGTAATTTGTGGAAAATAACACAACAAATGAAAAGATTTCAAATGTTTTACATCAAATTCTATAGAATTTATTGTTTTAATATCTAATAATTGTTGCTCTTCTTCTTTTGTTAAGGGGGAAAATTTATTGTGCTCACTAAATGATACAACACTAAGTTGTTTTTTATGTGCAATATCTATAATTTCCATCCTACTCAAAGCACCATCAGATATATTAGAATGAATATGCAAATCATATTTCATGATTTTATTGCTCCAACATTCTTGTTAATATAACATTTAATTCCCAAAGTGCGTTCCTATTGCTATCCCACTTTAATTTCCTTCGCGCTTCATCAAAGGTAAGCCATTTCATTTCTTTGTGTTCGTGAGATATTTCAATTTTTTCTTTTGTTGCATCTATCCCAAAACAATGTTCATAAATTAACAAAATGTCTTCCCCCCACATAAATTCTTTTACTACATTTATTACCGGCATGGTTGAAATAGATTCTAGTTCAATTACATCAGCATTTAAACTAATTCCCGCTTCTTCATTTGCTTCTCTTCTACATGCTTCAATGTAAGTTTCTGATCCTTCTACACCGCCGGCAATACCCTGCCATACGTCTTGACCATCAGTACGACTGAAAATTCCATACAATATTTTATTCTTTTCTACTATTTTATATGGGAAAGCCAATATTTGATGTGGTTGTCTCATTAATCTTCACCTCCTATTATTATTTTAAAAATCTAATTTCAGATTTTACAATATCTTCTAAAGTATACTTGGGTTTCCATTTCAACTCTTGTTTTGCAACATCAATTGAAGCTATTATCTCACATGGATCACCTATTCGTCGTTTAACAATTTTATAATTTATGTTTTTATATTTGCTTACTATATCAATAAGTTCATATACAGAATAACCTATACCACTACCTAAATTAACCGTCAAAGACTTTTGAGTAAAATATATATGTTGCAGGCACAACATCAACCCGTTCGATACATCTAAAACATGAATATAATCTCTTACTGGAGTTCCATCTTTGGTCACATAATCATTTCCCATAATTTCAAACACTTCTTTATTTTCATAATTTTTGTTAATTAAATGAAAAATTATCCCTCTCTCCATTGATGTCATGTTTTTATGTAACTTTTCATCTACACCCGCAACATTAAAAGGGCGAACAATGCAGTAATTAAAATTGTTTTGTTGGGCGTACTTTTTGATAATGTTTTCACTTTTTAATTTACTTATACCAATATAATTTGCAGGATTAAGTTTTGCATTTTCAAAACAATACGTTCTTTTATTATTACCATAAACTGCCGAACTGGATATAAAAACAATATTTATTATATCTAATGCTTTCATAATTTCTAAAATGTTGGTAATCCCGTTAACATTTTTTTCAATCATTTTTGCTTCATTTTTCGAATTTACACCTGCTGCGTGTTCAAAAGCTAAATATAACACCGTATCAAATCTTTTTTTTATGTGTTCTTTTAAAATAGAATTATATAGAGTTTCATAATCAAGTATATCTACTTTAACATTAATTACGCCTTCAATAATAAAATTATTATTTGATGACGATTGAAAATACCGATCCATAACAACAACCTCAACATTATTATCAATTAATTCGTTAACAATATGTTGCCCTATATATCCGGATCCGCCAATTATCAATATTCTCATTACAATTCCTCAATATATTACGCTACTCATTGAGGCCTAACTTTCTTTTCGGTATATTCAATACATTTTTTCAAATATTCAATTCCTTTGGTTTTGTATATTTCATAAGCTACTTCCAACAATTTATTTGCCCGATTTTTAAAAGGATCACAAACTTTTGGACAAATAGTAGGTAATAAAGAATCGTTAGTGTTTTGTAACATATTATCCCATATTAAACTAAAGTCATTCTTTAAAGCTGAATCAAAAACAACCCCTGATGGTTTTGGATGATAATTGCATGGATAAACATTCCCATCCGCAGATATATTGCCTATTAAATAATGTATAAAACATTTACTGAAATTTCGTTTTTTACTATCTTCATCCCCAATTTTATGAATCTTTACAACAGAGAAATACTCATCTGTTAATTCTTTTTCTACTTTATCAATTTGTCTTTCTGCTTCAATTCGTTCAAAATTAGTCATTTGCATTAATGAAGAAATATCGGTTTTAAAACGAAAATAATGTACCCCGCTTTCTTTTAATTTAATTGCTAAATCATATATTTCGTTATAATTATGCTTATTAATTACATATCCAATATTAATATCAGTGTTACTGTTGATTTTTTTCTTGTGAATGCTTAATTCTTTGATTGTATTAATCAAATTACTTAACATTTGGGTATCCTTTCCCGAACATTTAAGTTTAGAATACACATCATTTGAACCAGCATCCATACTAATTAATATGTAGTCCATTTTTAATAAAACCGAATAAATATCCCTAGTAATTAAGGTCCCGTTTGTAAACAAACCCACTTCGATTCCATGATTAGTTAATTCTTCTATTGCATACACTAATGATTTCTTGGAAACCAATGGTTCACCTGTGATTCCAGAAAAAGAAACTCTTTCAACTTTAAATTCTCTTTTATTTAAATCAAAATCATCATAATTTATTCCGAATTTTTTGTAATTAACAATACCTCGAACAATTTTTCTCATATTCGAAACATCATTTAAATCATTTAATAATAAATTGGATGAATTATTTTTATTGGCAACATAACTGCCAATGCACCATTCACAACTTAAATTACAAATACTAGACGGATGAATCAAAATCTCATATGGAGGCAACATTACATTATTATAAATATTAATTACTCTGGAAAAATGTTTTTTCAACACTTTTAGTTCGTTAAATTTATATGGTATGTCTTTTCTAACCCATTTTTCTAAATCTTTATACATTTGACTCCTTTTAGTTGTTGTTTATTTTAACATAATAGTTCTTAAAATGCATTATCTTTATAAAAATAAAGCTAGCAAAGTTCCTACTACAATTCCTAAAACTGATAAATTTTT
>CAZGUI010000092.1:0-8892 GCA_964528875.1 uncultured Bacteroides sp.
TGTATTATAACCATTTAGTGAACTCAGAAGAAATGAAATTTGCAATCATAGGAAACACATATCAGCCTAAGAAATCGGGACATATTGATAAACTTTTTGAAATATTACAGAAATACAATGCCGAGATTCTAATTTGTAAACGCTTTTATCAATTCTTAAATCAAGAAAAGAGAGAATGGGACTTTGATGTTACTCTTTTTGAGAATAACTCATTTGATGCAGACATTGTGATTAGTGTAGGTGGCGACGGAACCTTTTTGCAAGCAGCCAGCCGAGTGGGGGATAAAAACATTCCTATTTTAGGCATTAACACCGGTCGTTTGGGCTTTCTTGCAGACACCACTCCTAATGAAATAGAAGAGGTGCTGAGTGAGATTCACAGTCACCAATACACCATAGAAGAGCGTAGTGTACTGCATCTGAAAGGAGTTGGCAAACAATCTTTTGAGGCTTTTGCTTTAAATGATATTGCTATCTTGAAAAGAGACACCTCTTCAATGATAAGTATTCACACCATGGTGGATAAGCACTACCTTACCACCTATCAAGCGGACGGATTGGTTATTGCCACCCCTACAGGGTCAACGGCCTACTCCTTAAGTGTGGGTGGTCCGGTTCTGGTTCCACAAGCCAAAGATATTGTTATTACACCTGTTGCTCCTCATAGTTTAAATGTTCGTCCCATTGTGATAAGTGATACTTCATCCATTACTTTAAACATTGAAAGTAGAAATCACAACTTCCTTGTAGCTATTGATGGGAGAAGCAAAGCATTGGACGAAAACACCCAACTACACATCAGCAAGGCCAACTACACTATTAAAGTGGTACAACGCATTGGACATGTATTCTTCAACACTCTACAGAATAAATTAATGTGGGGAGTAGATAAAAGAAGAACTTCTAGTAGATAAAAGAGAAGAAACAGTACTCTTTTTGTTTATCAGGACTATGAATTGCAAAATAAAGGAAGGAACACCCGGAAAATAAATTAAATTGCTAGTATCCAACGCATAGGTAGTTCTAAATTCAACTATATTCAAGATGATAGCAAGAAACGTATGGTTAAGGGTCTCTACATTATGCTTTGGAGTATCCTGTTTAAACAAGAAATGACCCTATGAAATTAACAAACTTCACAGGGGATTTTATTCCTGCATCTTACAGAGGAGAGTCTGTAAATGCATACTTTCAACTAATAGTTCAGTAAAACAAAGTCGGGTGCTATATCTATAATTTTTTTCCAGCAAACATTTTATCGATTAGTGAGATTAGGCTAATCCGTACATTCACCTCTATCATTCAATAGATAAAAGTAATTTGCTATAGCTAAATCACTTTCATTTTAATAATCCTCAGAAAATTGCAAGCGATCTAAAATCGGCACAGCCTCTTTCTAAAACACATGAATCTATCGCTGTTTTCTGTCAGATAAAAAACAGAGTAATACATTCATTTTTGACTACTCTTTCTTTTTCTCGCAATTTTCTTTATATTCACTCGGGGTAACACCCATGTGTTTTTTAAAACTTTTACTAAAGTATTTAGGATCATTAAACCCTGTCATATAAGCAATCTCCGAAAAGTTATAGGAGCCATTTTCTATGAGTTGAGCTGCTCTTTTAAACCTAATTTCTCGTATGAAATCTATTGGAGACAGACCTGTAATGGTTTTAAGCTTTCTATAAAACAAACTTCTACTCATAGACAGTTTATCAGCAAAATCATCAACCACAAGTTCGGAGTTTCCCATATGTTCCTCCATGAAGGCCATTACTTCATTAATAAACAATTCATCATAGGGCATAATATCAGGCTTTGATGGCTCCAACAAATTAGGTTCTTCTGCTTTTTTATCCGATAATTCATTCATAAATAGCTCTTGGAGTTGTTTCCTCTGATTAAAGAGTGAGGAAACTTTTGCTTTTAAGTATGAGGAACTAAACGGTTTGGTGATATAATCATCTACCCCATATTCTAGTCCTTCTATACGATCGTCTAAAGAGGATTTTGCAGAAAGAATGATTACAGGAATATGACAAATGTCTTTATTGGCTTTTATCTGTTTAATCATCTCTATACCGTCCATAACAGGCATCATTACATCGGTTATTACCATATCAGGCAAATCAGCTAACACGCTTTGAAGTCCTTCTTCTCCATCTGATGCCTCAAGAATTTCATAATCACTTTTCAGTATGGTTTTAAGAAGATCTTTTAATTCTTCATTATCTTCAACAATTAAAATACTTGGTTTGTCTTCTGCCTCTGTAGTTATACATTCTCTCCCTCTATCTCTTGACTCAGCAGTTACTGTAGATGATGAAGTGGAAGACTTATCTGGTGAGTCGTTTAATATAAACTCTACTCTACTCTCATCCTCTAAGGCTTTTTGTTCCAATGGGAATTGAACACAAAATTCACTACCTTTACCCAACTGACTTTTAACTTCTATAGTTCCATTCAAAAGCTCCACTAACTCTTTAACTAAGGATAATCCGATACCTGACGAGGGCTGCATTATGTTATAATCTGTATTTGTTTCAAATCGATTAAATAATGTTTCTAATATTTTAGGCGAAATACCAATACCCTCATCTCTCACGAAAAGAGATACTTTATCATCGCTAACTTTTAGAGATATTTCAATTGATTTACCCGGTAGTGTGTATTTGAAAGCATTAGACAAAAGATTAAAGAGTATTTTCTCAACCTTATCTTTATCAATCCAGATGCACAATTCTTCAACTTCTGAATTGAATTGATAATCAATTTCCTTTTTATTTGCTATTAAATCAAAGCTACCCGATACTTTCTGAATAAATGTTACTAGTTCCACTTTTTCCATTAAGACCTTCATTTTACGATTTTGTATTTTACGAAAGTCAAGTATTTGATTAATCAATCGCAACATACGTTCCGTATTGTTATATACCAAATTGAGGTGTTTTCTGGCAGTGGGAGAAAGCGGTTCCTTCTCTAATACTTCTGTAATTGGCGTAGAGATTAAAGTAAGTGGCGTACGGAGTTCATGAGATATATCTGTAAAGAAACGTAATTTTATATCTGAAATTTGTTGCTCAACTGTAACCTCATGACGCAAACGATAAATATAAAACAAAATATAAACTACCGCACCTGTAAATAGAACAAAAATTAAAATATAGATCAACCAAGCCCATCCTGTCTCCCAAAAGGTTGGAAGAACTTTAATTGGTAAAGTACGCACATTATCCACCCAAACTCCATCACTATTAGTCGATTTCACTTCTAACACGTATTCTCCTACAGGGAGTTTAAGATAGTTAGCCGATCTGTTAGTTTCACTCCTATTCCATTGACTCTCCAAACCTGTTAATTTATAGGCATATTGAATTTCCTCAGGTCTGACATAATCTAATGCTGAAAAGTTAATGGTTACATTGCGTTGAGAAGGAGACAGAATCAGCTCATTGAGATCATCAATAGGGCTTGAAGAAACCTTTCCATTGACTTTTAAATCCGTAAAAATGATAGGTGGTACATATTCGCTTTTCTTCAGTTTATCCGGAACAATTTCAAGAAACCCTCTGTCAGTACCTAAAATCAACTCGTTTTTGGCATTAAATGTAGGTAAAGCTTCAGTAAAACTAAAATCATATTTCAAAAAGACTCTATCATAATTATCCAAGGTTTCGTTTTGTGCATCAAACTTAGAGAGTCCATTTTCATAAATCACCCACAGCTGTTCTGTTTCATCTTCAATCATAGATAAAACTAGATCTGAGACTAAAATATTACGTGTAGTATATGATTGATAGCTAATACAATGAGTCAACAAATCGGTTGATTTAATTTTATTTATTCCCCCTGTAAAAGTCAGCACATAGGTATTTCCTTTACTGTCAGTAAAAATATCCATCACATCCTTACCTACTAAATTCATCCCGTCCTCCGCACAATGTCTATTCTGATAAAAAACGATTTCACCGGGTTGTTTAAAGGTATTTGAAAAAGATATGATTCCATTGGTAGTACCAATTAAAAGTATCCCATTATCCACCTCAGTGATGATACGCACATTTTGAAACCCTACAGCAGGGTAGTTGCTTAAATCATTATGAAAATGATAGAATTTAACTTTCCCATTCTCTTCTTTTTGCATCAGATTTATCCCTCCCCCATAACAGCCAAGCCAAACATTTTGATTACTGTCCTCAAAAATGGTATAAATATCATTCGAACTTAAACTGTACTCATCTGCTTCATTGTGTGTAAAAACATCAATAGAATAGGAGTTTTCATCTTTCTTTTTTAACTGATACAAACCTTTTGTTTTTGCTCCCATCCAAATCGTACCTTCTGAATCTTGGTGAAAACAATAGCCTTTGGCATCAAAGCTAACCTCTCTTTTGGAAATCTCTCCCTGAGGATTTAAATAACCTTTTAAAGAACCATTAGGATTATAGATGCGAATAAATCCACTTTTTGAAGCTACCCATAATTGACCCGATTGATCTCGAAAGATGGCTCTAACTTCTATTCCTTCGTCATCAAGCTGTCTCAGATTGTAGGTTTTAGGATGAAAAGTCATTCTTTTTACTCCCCTGGCTCCAACTAACCATAGGCTTCCTTGTTTATCAATAAAAGAGTTTCTCACGAGTGGAGTAAAGGCAGATTCAGGATTATTTCTGTCTAAATAATAAGGTTTTAACTCTTTTGTTTCTCTATCAAAATAGCTAAAATTACCTTTTTCCGGTAAAACCCATAGAGTGCCTTGTTTATCCTCAAAAATCAGATTCACACTTTCTCTTTCATAACTAACTACTTCATTCTTAGGCGTAAACAGATGTTGTTTTTCTCTTGTTTTTACATTGATGCGCATTACTCCGGGCTCTGGGGTAAAAGTCCATAAATCCCCCTCTTTATCTTCGTAAATAGACAAGGCATTATTCGATTTTTGAGTGGCAGTTCGAATATCAACCCGATTCATCTCCTCTTTTTCCGTATCATAAAATATCACCCCATTATCTGTAGCTAATACCAATAGATGATTACTCAAAGAGGAAATAGCCGAGATGGCATGTATTGTATAAGGTATATCTATAAAATTGATATTTTCTGTTTGATCATCGTAAACAGCTAATTTGTTCGTTGTCGTAACTAAATAGATTTCACCTTGATGTTCATGAATATATTTGAAGGACTGATTGGTATTTATTTCTTTTTTCCCCAATATAGTGATTCCCTTATTGGTTAAAATCCACTCGTCTTTTGCTGTATCTTGATAGATTTTTAATATTTCATCTCCTTTTAACAGATCATTAAACGTATTATATAACACAATACTATCTTTATTCTTATACCATTGGTCTTGCATTCTAAAGCAATTCCCATCATCTGCCACAAGCCAGCTAATTCCGTCAAAGTGATAGATTTGGTTAACTACAATTTTTTTCTGAATGTCGCTTTCTATATCTTCCAGAACATTATAAAACAGTTTTTCTTGACTATTGAAAACATAAGGTTTACCATCATAAGCCAGACATAAAATATTTCCGTCTAGCATTTCACACATAGAGTTTATCCGGTTATTACTTTGTCCGTACTCCTTTTGATAGGAAACCTTGAAGTTCTTAAAAGTATATCCATCAAATTTATTAATACCATTCCAAGTACTAAACCATAAAACTCCTTTTGAATCTTGTATGATACCGGTTACAACACCTTGAACCAAGCCATCTTTAGCAGAAAACTCTTTGACTTCACTAATGGGTTGTGCAACTATTGAAAATATGGAAGAGAATAAAAACAAGAAAATGATCAAGATTGCCTTTTTCATAGTATATGGTGTATTCATAGAAATAAGTAAAACGATTAAAACAAATATATACATATATAGAAAAACAATAAGCATCTTTCAGCTATTCATGTCTAAAAAGACAAGGAATAGACTAGTTTTTACCCCTCATCAACCTGCGATTAACAAAGAGTAAACATTTTGTAACAAAAAGAGCCCCTTTTAGACACAAAAGAAAGAGCTTAACCTCTAATAATTTCATATATTTACTTAATCCAATGTTCTTACTCTTAAGTATTTAAAATATAGACCATTAATTCAAAAATATAATCTCTTAAAATACATATTATGAAATTAAAGTATCTCTATTTATTCTTCTTGATTCTCATTGTAGGTTGTAAAAGCAACACTTCCTATAAAAACAGTTCTCTCTCCCCTGAAAAAAGAGCAGAAGATTTAGTTAATCAACTGACATTGGAGGAAAAAGTACAATTGATGCAAGACGCTTCTCGTCCTGTTGAAAGATTAGGTATTAAACCCTATAACTGGTGGAACGAAGCTTTGCATGGTGTTGCACGCTCCGGACTAGCTACCGTCTACCCACAACCCGTAGGTATGGCTGCTTCATTCGATGTGGATGCTGTTTATGATGTTTTTAATGCAGTTTCCGATGAAGCACGTGCTAAAAACACTCATTACGCTTCCCTAGGGAGCTATGAACGCTATCAAGGATTAACCGTATGGACCCCTACAGTAAATATTCTACGTGACCCACGTTGGGGAAGAGGAATAGAAACCTATGGAGAAGACCCTTACTTAACCAGTCGTATGGGGGTTATGGTAGTCAAAGGTTTACAAGGTCCTGAAGGAGAAAAATATGACAAGCTACACGCGTGTGCCAAACACTTTGCTGTACACTCAGGTCCTGAATGGAATAGACATTCATACAATGCCGAAAATATAAAACCTCGTGATCTATACGAAACTTATCTACCTCCTTTTGAAGCATTGGTCAAAGAAGGTAAAGTGGAAGAGGTAATGTGTGCTTACAATAGATATGAAGGTGATCCTTGTTGTGGTAGTCATCAACTATTAATCCAGATACTACGTGAGGATTGGGGATATGAGGGTATTGTTGTTTCAGATTGTGGAGCCATTGCAGATTTCTACAATGATAGAGGGCATCACACACACCCCGATGCTGAATCAGCCTCAGCTGCTGCTGTCTTGAGTGGAACCGATTTAGATTGTGGGTCTAGCTATAAAGCTTTAGTTGAAAGTGTACAGAGGGGATTAATTGAAGAGTCTGAAATAGATGTTTCTGTAAAACGTTTGATGAAAGCCCGTTTTGCTTTGGGCGAAATGGATGATTTAAGTCAAGTATCTTGGTCTAAGATACCTCTTTCTGTTGTAGGTTCAGAGAAACACAACGCTTTGGCTCTTGACATTGCACGCAAATCAATGACCTTGCTACAAAACAAGAATAACACATTGCCTTTAGCTCGTAATGGAAAAACGATTGCAGTTATGGGACCAAATGCTAATGATTCGGTTATGCAATGGGGCAATTACAATGGAACTCCTCCTCAAACGGTAACTATATTACAAGGTATTGAAGCCGCTTTAAGTAAAGATGATAAAGTAATTTATGAGCAAGGCTGTTCTTGGGTGGAGAGGACATTAATAGAAAGTGTATTCAATCAATGTAAAACGGATGAAGGTCCGGGGTTCTCTGCTAAATACTGGAACAACACCAATCGTGAAGGTGACCCTGTAGCTTTTGATCAGGTAACTACCCCTTTCCGTTTCTGTACTTCAGGAGCGACAGTTTTTGCTCCGGGTGTGAACCTAACTGATTTCTCAGCCACCTATAATAGTGTGTTTACCCCTGAGCAATCAGGAGAAGTAGTGTTTGAGTTTTATTCTTATGGTACAGGTAGATTACGTGTAAATGGAGAAGAAGTGAAAGGTTTCTCCAACAAACACGGAGCAAGAAAGGTTAGTCATCTGATGAAGGTAACTGCAGGAAAATCGTATGATCTAGAG
The DNA here is from genome assembly GCA_964528875.1 of uncultured Bacteroides sp. GTDB lineage: Bacteria > Bacteroidota > Bacteroidia > Bacteroidales > Bacteroidaceae > Bacteroides_E. The sequence goes on from CAZGUI010000092.1 coordinate 7,826, forward strand.
ATTGAATACGAATACTTAAGAAGTGATGCACAGCTAAACTTTGACCTTGGATTTAAAGAAAATGTTAATATCAACAAATCTGTAAACAATGTAAGAGAGGCAGATATAGTAGTTTTTGTTGGAGGGATCTCTCCAAGTCTTGAAGGTGAAGAGATGGGAGTTGATCTTCCAGGCTTTAGACGTGGAGACCGTACAGACATTGAACTACCTGCAGTTCAACGTGAACTAATCACCGCACTTCACCGTGCAGGAAAGAGAATTATATTGGTCAACTGCTCCGGATCACCCATTGGTTTAGTTCCTGAAACACAAATGTGCGATGCTATTTTACAAGCTTGGTATCCCGGACAAGCAGGAGGTACAGCAGTAGCTGAGGTTTTATTTGGCGATTATAATCCGGCAGGACGTTTACCTGTTACATTTTACAAAAACGTATCACAATTACCCGATTTTGAAGATTATGACATGACAGGACGTACCTATAGATATATGAAAGAAGAACCTCTTTTCTCTTTTGGTCACGGTCTAAGTTATACAACATTCGATTATGGAAGACTTAGCTTAACCAAAGACACCTATACTAAAGGAGAACTTCTAAATGTTACTGTTCCTATTACAAATGTTGGTCAATACGCTGGTGATGAGGTTGTTCAGCTATATCTTCGCAAAGAGAATGATCCTGAAGGACCTATTAAAACTTTACGCTCATTTAAGCGTGTAAACATTCCTGCATCAGAAACAATAGAAGTGATTTTCAATCTTGGTGATAAAGAGCTAGAATGGTGGGATGACTCTACTAATACTGTAAGAGTGAGCCCGGGTAAATATGAAATTTTAATTGGAGGAAGTTCTGTAGAGAAAGATTTACAGGTTACTAAAATAACCATACTATAGTAATTGAATCTGAATTAAACACAAAAACGCCTTAGAGAAAAGATAATCTCTAAGGCGTTTTTACATCGCTTCAATTCAAGTTCTCATTTTCTGCCCATTTCTATAACTTTTCCTTCTTTTTACCACCTGCGTTTTAGAGCTTCTAAGGAGGGTATTTAACGGTCTAGGACCGA
>CAZGUI010000093.1:0-8721 GCA_964528875.1 uncultured Bacteroides sp.
CAATGAGTTTAATTTTCTAACAGCAATCTTTTATGAAAAAATATAGGTGGGCATACAATACACCCCTAGCACTAATAATTAATTTATTTTTGGCACTGATGAGCTTTATGCTTTGCCGCTTGATTTTTATTTTTGTTAATTACTCTTATTTTACCGACTTAACATTCAGTCGTATTCTACGCATGTTTGAAGGAGGAGTGGTGTTTGATGTTTCTGCTCTTTTATATACCAATGTGCTTTATATTGCACTGATGCTTTTCCCCATTCATTACAAGGAAGAACGGTTTTATCAGAAAATCACAAAAGGGATATTTCTATTTACGAATGTAATGGTACTCATTATCAACTTAATGGATACGGTATTTTTTCAATATACCAACAGAAGGACAACCTCTTCCATTTTTTCCGAGTTTAAGGGAGAAGATAATTTAGCAGGAATCATTGGCATAGAAATAATAAACCACTGGTATTTGGTCATTGTTGCTTTAGTAATAAGCTTTCTGCTTTTTAAGCTCTATAAAAAACCAAAAGAAAAAATATTCATTCCACATATTATAGGTTATTATCTGACTCACACCATCATCTTAGTCATTTGTGGATATTTGGTTGTTGGAGGAATGCGTGGTGGATTTGGTAAAGGAATGCGCCCCATAACCATAAGTAATGCCAATAAATATACACAAAGCCCCATTGAAACAGCCATTGTATTAAATACCCCTTTTGCCATATACAGAACATTAGGGAAAAAGCCATTTAAAGTACCCCATTATTATAGTAATAAAGAAGAGATGCTAGAGTTATACTCCCCACTGCATCTACCTGCTGATAGCACAGAGTTCAAGCCGTTGAATGTTGTGATTCTTATTATTGAAAGTTTTGGCAAGGAAAACTCCGGTTTTCTCAATTCTGAATTGGAAGGAGGAAATTATAAAGGATATACTCCATTTCTAGATTCGTTAATGCAAGAGAGCTTAACTTTCAAATACTCTTATGCTAATGGAAGAAAGAGCATAGATGCCATGCCTTCTGTTCTATCGAGCATTCCGATGTTTGTAGAGCCATTCATTTTAACTCCTGCTTCATTGAATGAGTTATCCGGAGTGGCCGGTGAGTTAAGAAAGAAAGGTTATCACACAGCATTTTTCCACGGAGCACGGAGTGGCTCAATGGGCTTTGACTCCTATGCACATACTTCCGGATTTTCCGAATATTATGGTCAAGATGAGTACAATAATATGGATGATCACGATGGACATTGGGGTATTTGGGATGAGCCTTTCCTACAATATTTTGCAAATACATTAAACGCGTTCAAGCAACCATTCTTAGGAGCTACATTCACCCTATCATCGCATCATCCCTTCCGTGTACCTCCGCAATATGAAGATAAGTTTCCGAGAGGAAAACTCCCTATTCATCAATGTGTTGGATATACAGATAATGCTTTAAGACTATTCTTTGAAGCGATTCAAGATAAGGAGTGGTTTAACAATACGCTATTTGTTATTACTGCGGATCATACCAATGCAAACGACCACAAAGAATATCAAACAGACCAAGGCTTGTACTCCATACCTATCGTGTTTTATCATCCCAATAGTGATTTAAAAAACTATGATGAAGAGCGTATAGCTTCTCAAATAGATATTATGCCTACTATTTTAGGTTATTTAGGCTATAACAACCCTTTTATAGCTTTTGGTACAGATTTAGCCCACGCAAAACCGGAGGATACTTTCGCTGTAAACTATTTCAATGGTATCTATCAATTCTTCAAAGGAGATTACCTCTTGCAATTTGATGGTGAAGCACCGATTGCTCTTTATCAGTTTAAGTCGGATATTATGTTGGAGAACAATTTGATAAACTCCATTGATAAAGACACTTTAGATCCTTTGGTACAACAGCTAAAATCCATTATCCAACAGTATATGGAACGAATGACAGGTAATCAAATGATTGTAAAAGAATAAAAGAAGAAGGCTAAAACCTAAGTTTCAGCCTTCTTCTTTTATATTGATGTTGTATCAAATATTAATCTATTATTTAATTACTTATAAGCTTCATTCTGTTCGTACAAACCATTTTTTACTTTTATCTGACTTTCAGGTATTGGATACAGGTGCATACCCTCTTTTACATTTTGTACATAACTTTCAATGGTTTGATTAATACTTCCGTCATTATTAATGGCATATCGATGAAACATATCTCTAATTGCTTGAAGATTATTATGACGAACTAAATCATGCCATCTGACACCTTCAAAAGCAAGCTCTAGACGACGTTCTCGTTCTACAAACTGCTGAAAATCCTCATCTGAAGCAGCAGTTATTGCATCCATACCTGCTCTTGTTCGTATCTTATTTACCATTTCTAACCCTTTAGGAGTAGGACCAACAATTTCAGCATACATCAACATCACATCCTCTAAACGAATAAGAGGGTAATTAATAGGCCAATCATCATTGTTAACAATAGACTTATCAATATCACTATACCCAAGTGAAGTTCTCTTCATTTTATGCTCCAAAAACTTAATATAAAAATCATCGTCAGTGTATTTTACAGGTGTAGCTCCATCAGTGTTAACAAACTTTGTTGTATCAATAGTTGCTAGACAACGCTCGTCCATTTTATCATTATATGTTTTTTTGAACTCATCGCCTAATGATCTTTCCACAAAAATCTGATTCCCAAAAATTCGAACTTCAGTATAAGCAGAATACAATAAAGGACAAGAATTAAAGACCATAGTATTTCCTATTCCTAGACCTCCTTTTTCGTACTGTATCTCAAAAATATGGTATTTATTATCATTGTCACTAACCCAAATACGCTTCCAATCGTCTGCATCTTTTGCCCAATATTTACCTGAATCTTCTGCATATTTTATAACTTCTTCAAACAGCTCTTTTGCTAAATCCTTTTTTGATACTTCATTTAAAGGAAATCCTGCCATGGTTAAATAAACCCTTCCTAGTAAAGCTTTTGCTGCAATTAAGTTTGCCTTTCCCTCAGTTTTTCCATTTTGGTAATTTAAAGGCTCAAGAGGTAAGTTTTGAATAGCATATTCTAAATCTGGAATGATAGCCTGCTCATAAATTTCTTTTGCTTCAGATTGACGAATCTCTAAAGCTTCTTCTTTTGTTTTAGGCTCTAACAACAATGGAATACGACCAAAATAGCGAACCAAATCAAAATAGGCTAAAGCGCGCAAAAAATGAGCTTCTGCTTTATATTGTATCTTAACCTTTTCATGTGCAAATGATACATCATCTATCTTAGATAACAACATATTAGCATTAGCAATTAATGTATAACAGTGTTTCCAAGTACCATCTACAGTACCATTATTCACTATATTAATACGGAATGTTCCTATATCAGAATAATCTCTTTGTCCATTAGTTTGCAACTGAACATATATATTATCCGATCTACATTCAGACATATGCAACATATCATTTGCAAATGGTAATAAGCCATTATATACTCCATTTAAAGCCTGATGAATTTGATCTTCTGTTTTATAAAATGCAGGTGTAGTTTGGGTATCTTTTGAATCAACATTCAAGAAGTCACTACATGAAGTAACACAACATAATAACAATAGGCAATTTAAAAAAACTATATATTTAATTGTTTTCATATCTATTCTTATTTAAATGTAAAATTAATACCTAAGGAGAATACTCTCGCTTGTGGATAGGCTCCATAATCATAGTCTCCACCAGTACCACCATTATTTGACTCGGGAGAATATCCATCATAACTTTTCCACATATGTACATTTTCGCAAGAAACAAAAACTCTCGCAAAATCAATATGTTTATGCTTCCAAGGAATATTATATCCTAATGTTATATTTTTGATTTTAATGAAATCAGAAGAATATAACCAACGGGTATCATATAAACTACTTGTTGTAGATAAGATTCCAGGAGTTTTTCCATCACCAGGTTCTTCTTCTGAGCGCCACATATTACGCCATTTTCCACTTGCATTTTGTTGTGCTCCCATACCAGGACGATCTATAGCACGTCCCCATAGTCCATATATTTTGCCGCCTGTTTGTCCAGTTAATAATATAGACAAATCAAAATTCTTATAATTAAATCGATTCGTTAATCCAAAAGTAAGTTTTGGAGAAGGATTACCCACAAGGGTTCTATCAGCCTCAGTAATTTTACCATCGCCTGTTACATCAGCATATCTAACATCTCCTACTTTACTACTTGTCATGGTTGGATACTTTTCCAAATCCTCTTTTGTCTGGTAAACACCTACAGCTTTATACATATAAAATGAGCGTAATGGTTGGCCCACTTGAAGCACCTGAGTTCCTGAAAAACCGGTATAAACAGTTTCGTTCTCAGCTCCTAAACTTACAATTTCGTTTTTATTCCACCCCATATTAAAAGAGGTTTCCCATTTGAATTGTTTTGTTAGGTTTTTTGTCGTTAACTCAACTTCTAGACCGTTATTCTTAATCTCACCAATATTTTCCCAAGAAGAAGAATAGCCTAAAGCGGCAGGAACAGCGACTTGATAAAGAAGATCTTTTGTTCGTTTTACATAGTAATCTGCTGATAGAAAAACACGATTATTAAACAATCCTAGATCAACGGCAGCATTCCAACTTTCTGTACGCTCCCAGCCTAAATTATCATTCACATTCGAAGTAGGAGCAAATCCACTAACGACATTACCATTATAGCTATAATTTGCATTAGAAAGAATACCCAAAGCGGCATTAGCAGGAATCGAATTATTTCCGTTCGCCCCCCAACTTGCTCTAATTTTAAATGAATTAACCAATGCATTTTCTGGCCAAAAAGCTTCATTAGAAATCATCCAGGCACCTGAAGCAGCAGGGAACCACCCCCATTGTTCATTTCTCCCAAACTTAGACGAACCATCTCGACGTAAGCTTAAAGTCAATAAATAACGACTGGCATAGTCATATTGTAAACGACCAAAATAAGAGAGCAAAGATCTGGTGTAAAAATATTAAAGTTAGCTCTATTCAAGGTTACATAAGAAAGATCAAAAACTGTTAAAACATCGTTTGGAAACTGTGTAGCTCTCATTTCATCTGATCCTCCTGTAGTTTGTTCCATTGAATATCCCAACATAGCTCCAAGACTGTGATTTCCAAAATCTTTATTATAATGCGCTAGTGCCTGAAATAAAATTTTATTTCTATGTCTTTCCGTTTTACTTCCAGTACTTTTCACTCCTTCTCCTAAATGCCAATTAGAAGTAACACCACTTGGTGTATAATAATTGTTACGAAAACTAAAATGATTCCAAGCACCCATAACTTCAGCACTTAATCCTTCTATAATATCAACTTTTACATTAAGAGAAGATGTTAAGCGTAAGAATTCCGAATGATTTGTTGAACGCTTCATGAATGCAACTGGGCTTAAATTACTTGTATCATCATTCGGTTTTGCCCACATATATCTATCAAAAGGTTCTGCTCCTGTTAATATACCTGCATCAGGTTCTGCTACAGGTACACACTGTAAAACGGTATGAGACTGTGATCCTTTTCCATTCACCCGTCCCCCATCAGACCAAGAATAGGTAGGTGCAATATTCATAGAAACCGTTATTCGATCCATTAATTTTGACTGAAGAGTTGCTCGTAAATTCAAACGCTGATAATTCGTTTCCATTGCAATTCCATCTTGCGACAAATAACCTGCTGAAACACGATAATTTGTACTCTTCGTACCACCTGAAACGGCAAGCTCATAATTTTGCATAGGAGCAACACGATAAAACTCATCTTGCCAATCAATTAAAGTTAATCCTCCATAACCAGGTTGTGTCCAACGTGTGTCAGGCATATAATCATAATTAACTCCACCAATTATTTTTTCCCTAACATCCCAACTATCATTAATGGATGCTCCTTTGCCTGCATAATCTGCAACATATTTTTGATCTCTCCAATGAGCAGCAAAATCAATCCATTCTTCTCCTGACAACAAATCCATTTTACTTTCTAATGCTTGTAATGCCCAATTAGCATTAAATTGAACTCTTGTAGCTCCATCCTTACCTCGTTTTGTGGTTACTAAAACGACCCCATTTGCACCTCTTGATCCGTAGATTGCTGACGATGAAGCATCTTTTAAGACTTCAATTGATTCTATATCACTAGGATTAACTCCTGTTAAATTATCTACAGGAACACCATCTAAAACATATAAAGGGTTAGCGTCTGCGTTAACAGAAGCAGCTCCACGAACTCGTATTTGAATATCTTGACCAGGTTCTCCTGTTATTGATCGAACTTCCACTCCAGCCATTTGACCTTGCAAGACAGAAGCAACATCGGATATAGGACGTTCACCTAACTTATCAGATGAAACTTGGGCTATTGCGCCAGTTATACTTCCTTTTTTAGCAACTCCATAACCAATAGCAACAACCTCATCTAATAAAAAAGATGATTCATTTAAAGCTATCCTCATAGGCTCATATTTTATAGGTATTACCATTGGATCATAACCAACAAATGAAACCTCGAGCATACTCGACTTATCTGTTACAGATAGTGTGAATTTCCCGTCTAAATCAGTAATAGTTCCAATTGTTGTTCCTTTAACTAAGACACTGGCTCCAATTATAACCTCACCATCAACATCAGTAACTATACCAGTTATTTGCCGTTCTTGAGCAAACGAAAATAAACTACTCATAAAAAACATTACTATCAAAATGTGCTGAAAGTAATTATGAGTAGAAAAATGAATTGTTCTTTTTAATTTCTTCATCATATTAGCTTATAGGTTAAATAAAACACAAAGTAAAACTCCTCTAAATCACTAAAATAGTCTATAAATATCATTTTAAATTAACAAATATGACATTTTATTTAACACTATTGACAATAGAACACCTTTTAAGTTTTAGCTTTTAAAATAAAGTTTAAATTAGTAATTTTGATATTAAAGATATAGATAGGATTAAAAATCTGAATAAACTCTCATTTTGTTTTATTCAATATTCATAAAAAAACCACATTGAAAGGAAGCTAAAAAAGATAAAACTCATCACTAAAAAAGAGCAATTAGATCCTATAGCTACATATTAAAGAAGCCTGCTAGTGGTGAAAACTGCAAAACTAAAATTTGAACTAGATAGCCTAGTTTTTTTTATGATATAAACAAGATCGACAAGCTATGGTAATCAGTCTTAGCATCTGTTGAAATTTTCTTCAATTAATTTTCAACTCCTTTTTCTTTACATAATAAATAGTTAAAATTGTAAACAATTCAATAATAACCCTTAAATTTATGGGGTAATCTTATTCCGCACAAAATTGAATCGATAAAAGAAGACACAAAAAAATCTTATTTTAATAATAAAAACACGTTATGAAAACAACTTTAATCACTATGTGTTTCTGGATATTAGCACTTCCCCTTCTCGCACAAGAGCTTTCTACACCAAGTTCATTAATCATTTTTCATGTAGGACCTTCTTGGTATCTAGGAAAACAGATAGGAATAACTAATTACTCTACTTCCTATCGAGACGATTTAAGAAGTGGTATGGCATGGGAGGCAAGCTATCATTATCTGCTCAAAGCCAATAGTTCAAGTGCCTATAAGTTTTCTCCAGGCTTAACTTACCAAGGCAGCCAATATAAAAACTCGAACGCAGAAAGCTCTGATAAAATACTTATGCATTACATTGCACCACAAATAGGCTTATTCATAATAGAAAAGCGATTTAATGTTTCACTATCAACAGGATTAGGCTGGCAAGCCTATACAGATAAAAGCACCGTGTTCAACAAGCCTCGAAAAGTATCGATGAATAAACTAGCTTATAATCTATCTGCTTCAGGAGAATTTTTAATCTGCTCTCATTTTGGAGTCTCTGCTAAAATCAACTGGATAGCTAGTGATTCCGAAAGTTATTCCGTAAAATACCATGGGAAGAAATGGGACGTAAATATGCCGGAAAAGAGTGGAGGCGGTGGATTTTTCTCTCAGCTCTCAGCGTTAATTGGTTTTAGATTTCACTTATAAAGAATATGACTATGAAAAAAATAATAGGTTTATGCATACTACTATTATGTATAGCATGTAATGAGGATGAATCATTCGATCCAACAATTATGCCCGAAATCACTCTTACAGGCGAGAAAACTTTTGGATGTCTTGTTGATGGGTGGCTATACTCTTCAGGCCGATGGGGAACTCCAAAAGCAACACACAAAATAAAAGAAGAGAACACCTATCTGGAAATTGTGGCTCCCATAGAACATATGGGAACATCAGAACTTATAGATTTTAGCTCTTATATACGACTAACCTTAGTAAATCCCAAGAAAGGGGAAACAGTAGTTTATACTAATGCTGTTTTTGAAGGAGAGAAATTGGAAGATGGAAAAGCGAAGATCCTTCGTATGGATAATGGAATTATAAGCGGAACATTCGAAGGAATACGTATGACTAACGGTCGTTTTGATTTGAAATATCTTGAAGAAGAAGAACAGAAAGAATAAAGAGTTTTGTGAAGAAAAAAGAATTAATAAATATTAGATAAAAAGGTAGCTTAATTGCTGCCTTTTTTATTTTAAAATAAAAAAGTGAAAAACAACGGGCACAATACGCAACTAATAGGATAAGGATCAATGTAGTCTCGCCGAGAATCGAACTCGGATCTAAAGTTTAGGAAACTTCTATTCTA
>CAZGUI010000094.1:0-8530 GCA_964528875.1 uncultured Bacteroides sp.
TTTAAAATCCCGGATAAAACTCCTCCCACAGTATTGCTAAAAGAGACTGTTATATCAGTGGCAAAGGATATTGCTACAGAAGAAGCTCTGAAAGGTTTAATTTTAGCCTCAATCATCGTCTCAGATAATGAAAGCAAGTTAGAAGATGGCACGCTTACATTGAATATAAATATAGACGATGTAAATCTAAGTGAATTAGGAATATATAATGCTATTATCACTGCAAAGGATGAGGCAAAAAACAAAACAGTTAAAGAAATTCAAATAAGAGTAGCTCCGGCAGAAGGCTTATTGGCACAAATAGGAAGCAGATTCTTAGAGCCTAACGGGTCCCATATTTTATACGGAAAGAATTTAGCTTTCACGCTATTCCAACAGGATAGAATTAGTTCTGTAGAAGAACCATATAAAATCTATGTAAAAGAAGAATTGCAGACTCCGGGACAAATGAAATCTGCAAAGAGATTTTTCAGTGATGATGAAAATTCGGAACAAGAGATTAAATTTACATCCACCGGACTGCACACAATTTATATACAAACACAAAACAGATATAACTATATATTCTATGTTTATGTGATGGATTAGGAGGGAGAGAGGATGAATATTTTTAAAAGAAGCATTGCGGTTTTACTGATTATTGCTCTTATAACACCTATGGGCGTTGCCCTTGCAGATGAGTTACCGAAGGCTAAGCCCAACGAAATTCAAACTGTTGATAACGGATATCTAAAAATTTCCATAAACCCCAAAAATGGTGGCTTTCATATAGCTACCGTCGAAGGGGACAAACTTAATAAAGATGACAATAATAAAGATTTACTTTATCCATCCGGTGACTATGATACCTCCTTTACCACACTTAGAGTTACCCGAGATGAAAAAACTAAGGATTATATTTTTGGTGGGAAATATAGTGGCAGTAGCTTAGAGGTGTACGAAAAGGATCAAACAGGAATTACCGCCCAATGGTCAGTTGACGGTTTTACTGTAACACAGCGATTGGAATTAGTAGCGGATAAAACTTCCAATCATGGTATGGTACAAGTTACTTACGATGTGGAGAACAAAGGTAAGCCTGCTGATGTAAAACTTCGTATTCTAATGGATACTGCTTTGGATAAACAAGACTTTGCTTATTACGAAGTTTTAAGAAAAGGAGATACGGGCTTTGATTTGGTTACAAAAGAAGAGGCCAGAAATAGCAAAGACTACGGAAATGCTTTCTTTGCCTATAATAACCTTAGCGCCCCTACTATAACTGCCTATAGTGTAAAAGTCGGTTCAGATTTATATAAAGACCATGAAAAAGTAATATTCGGCCATTGGAACAATTTAGCTTCTACTGCTTTTGATTATGAGCCGGATGAGAATATGAATTTTACCAATACACAAAACACTAAGTATTTAACGGCAGATAGCGCTTATGCTCTTTATTATGATTTGGGAAAAGTGGCGGAAAACAAAAAAGTAGGCGCAGGCACTATCTATGGTGTGTATTCCCATGCAGATATAGACCCCCAAGAAGCCAAAGTCACAGTGGATGTCAGCGGTCCGGAACGCCTGACATTAAGCGAGGGTAAAAAAGAATACACTGACGGCTCCTTCGATATATCCGCTTTATTAAATAATTTTGATTCAGAGACTTTAAAACATATTGCCGTAGCTGTCCGTATTCCCGATGGTATCAAACCGGTGGTAAACGGAGAAGCAAAGAAGGGATATAGCCATTCCAATCCCTATGTGATTAAATATGAAAACTTCCTTCCGGGACAAACTCGTACAGCGGTGATAAACTTTAAAGGAGAAGTTCGACCTGAAAGCCAATACAGAAAGATTATTTTGGATGTATATGATATTTCTACTCCTGAAGCCAAAGGGGACATACTTATAACTCAGAACCTTATAGGAACGGCAGAGCACTATATTTACTGTCCCGGAGGCATTATGGATTTGCCGGAAATAAGTGTATTGTCCGGTGCACCGGATATGATTTACCATGAAGGAACCAGATATTTCTACTTAACAGGCACAGGCTTTAGTGCGTTGGAAACCCTATTAGATATTGGATCTTATACAACGCATTTATTGAGAGTAGACGGCCTGAAAGCAGGTAAAGTGGATGTAGGAAAAATAGGAAGCTATGAAATTGATAAGAAGAGGTTGGATATAAATGCTACCGAAAATACAGCAAACCTATTATTAAATGAAAAATTGCCTGTTGGAGAGTATCAACTTCTCTTCAAAGCCAGCAGCACTTCCGGATTTAAAGATATTACCGGTCCTGCTATGAGATTTGTAGTAACTGACGACGCAAGTCAAAAAAATACTACCTACGGTTTGATAGCAGTGATAAAGACAGAGGAAGGAGATAGCTGGGAATATAATATTCGGGCATTTAAAAGCGAAACTGACTTTAAAAAAGAATATGATAAAAAACCCCAAGAAGCATTATTGGTATTTAGAGGAGAGTTTACTACTAAAACAGATGAAGGCTTGCAAGACAACGATGATATAATTCAGGTGGAAGGTGTATCCACGAGTAAAGATGATAATGTAATGACTCTAAATAACTGTATAGATATTCAAGAAGGTACAGTTGTTATTAGAAAAGACCAAGTAGATAGTGGTTGGGATGACACTATAAAAGTAGATTTCAATGCCAAGCTGTATACCACCGGCGCTCGTTCTTTGATTTGGAGCGGTACTGCCGGTCTTACGAGCCTTAAAAACGGCGAGAATTTTGGTCTTATTCCCTATAATGAAAACGGCGTAAGATTGGTAGGAGAAGCCGGAGAAGGTATAGGTGCCTATGAAGTTAGCGAAGGGACAAAGCCTATCAGCATTATATGGGGAAGCTTAGGAGGTAAAGGACTTCAAGCCTTGGCGGGTATGCTCCTAAAGATGGAATTTGGAAACTTGGGAGTACAGATAGATACAGAAGATAAGAATAAAGAGATGAGGAAAGTAGTCTCCTTTGGTGCAAAATTGGATTTAGGATTCTTATTCCCGGATCCTCCCAAGTCTGGCGATGATGATGAAGGAGGCGCAGGCGGTGGATTTGATAAATATATGGCTATAATGGGAGATTTGACTAAAAAGATTCCTGATTTAGCCGTTGCCCCGGTGGATACTCTCCGAGAAATGTTTGAATCCACTGTTGACCCCATGGACTATGGCGATGATGACGATGATGATGACGATGATGGAGCGACCTTTGTCATTAGGGTACCTGATGTATTATTCGGAGGAGCATATTTAGGCTTTAACTTCTCAGCAGATGTTAAGCTGCCTTCCTATATTGAAGGCTTCCCTGTTTTACAGGGCACTTTGAGGATAAATACAATAGGGGATTGGTCTATGTCCGCCGAAGGCTATGTTTCCTTTACCAGTATTGTTCTTGAAGCCAAATTAGGGATAAAGTCCTATAAAGGCATTCCCGTTCCCGATAATTTCTACTTCTATGTAGGAGGCTTCACTCCCGGAATAAATATTGATGGTTTTGGGGTTTTATGGATAATGGGAGGTGGAGGCGGATTAGAGGGAATTTACGATACTATTTTCTGCACGGAAGGAATACCGCCTTTAGCTCTTTTATTGTCGGTACAAGCTTCCATAATGCAGGTATTTGAGGCAAGAGCAGACCTTTCATTAGGACTGAGGGGAATAGGCTTGGAATTGACTGAAGGAAAGATTATGAAAGTCAAGGTTATAGATTCACTAAAGTTAAAATTAGATTGGTATCCTGAATTTTATTTCTTAGCGTCAGTCCATTTGGATATATTAGAAATTATTAAAGGCTCCGGTTATATAGTAGTTGAGCAGGACGGATTCTTTGAATTTGCTGCCAGAGCAAAGCTTTCGATACCCGATGATGTGGAAGTATTTGGTGGGATGACTGCAGGAGCAGTTGACTTGGGAGCCAATGCTACCCGGATTTATGGCATAGTAGAGGTATTGTTTACAAACTTTGGCGTGGTTTATTATTGGGGCAAAAAAAATGTTGAATTCGGAGAAAAGGACGACATTAATGCAGGTCCTACCTACCCGGACTTATTGGAAATTCGAGAAAGACCGGTATATGTTGACCCGGATACGGGAGAAACTTTATATATGGTCATGGGCACCAATCTTAGCCCTGCAGCGACACAGGTGATAGAGGGACAAGAGGGAATAGAGCTGATGGGAGAAGGGCACAAGATTATAGCAAAAACGGCAGCTTTAAGAGAACATGAGCTTAAATTGGACAATTATGATGGAGACCATCTATTGGTTATGTCCTATGATGCAAGCAGCGAAAAGGATGCCGAGGAAAAGAGAAAGAAGATTACAATTAAAAAAGCTGGAGACAACAGTGATTTAGACCTTACTTATTTTAATGATGTTCCGGATACTGCTAATGCTCATTTTAACTATATAGAAAAGGATAAAAGAGCTACTATAGTTATTTCATTTACTGATAGTGAGGATTATGGTAAAACCTATAATATTAAAACCCCTGTACCGACTAATCTAATGTTGATGAAAGTAGCTGAGCTTCCGAGACTCACAGGAGCAAGCTATTCTGATGGAGAGAAAAAAGTAACTGTAGAAGGCAACCATTTGAATAAATTAGAGTCCATCAGCTTCTTTGCAGTAAATAAAAATAATGAAGATGATATTTATCTTATAGGCAAGTTAAAAGATGATGAAATTGTCGAAGTTAATTCATTGACCTATGATATCAATCTGCCTGAGACTTTACCAACGGGAGAATATAATATAAAAGTAACAGGAATTTTGGAGGGATATTCGGCAGACTCGATAATAATTGAGGGTGACGATGATGCTGCAGCATTTACCCATATTAATAGCGAACAGCCCACAAACCCGGTGATAGGCAATATTGAACCTATAGGCGACGGTATGGTTAAGGTAAACCTTACAAATCCGCCGGACTGTGATGGCTATATAGTCAATGTATATAAAGACAGTGAACCTACAGATATAAAGGGACTTACCTTCGGGGAGGATGAAGATATTATCCTATTCGGCGGTAAATACGATGTACCTGTTTTCAAAACAGAAACAGGCGAAGACGGAGTAGAAAGACTTGTACTTGACGATGATGGAAACCCAATAAAAACAGATACAGTAAAGAAAGGTCTAAGCTATAATGTTAACTATACCCTTGGTATTTCAGCATATAAGGTGATTGGTGAAAAGATGTATATCTCCGGTGAGGTAAACTCTGACAAGTTTGAGTTTACTGAACCGATAGCAACAACCATAACGGCAACAGGAACACCCAAACCAAAAACTATTGAAATAGATTATATGGATGGGAAATTTGAAATGCCCTATTATAAAGAAAAGGATATAGAATTAGAATTAAAAGCAGGTGGTATTGACAAGATAAAAGGCAAATGGAGCTTAGATAAACGGGAAGATGACGACGGTTATCATGGAGAAATAACTGAAAGTACGAATACAATTACAATTGTCTTGGAAGACTTAGCCGAGGGCGGACATATATTAGAATTCAACGGGAAAAATGACAATAATGACAGTGTAAGCTTCTCCTATGTATTCACAGTAGACACTATGCCCCCAAGGCTCCTTATAGAAAGCCCCGATAACGGAGGATTCTTCGATAATAGTGAGATCTTGGAGATAAAAGGTATCACTGACGAAGATGCCACTATCACAGTTACGAGAGGCAAGGATTCAATATATACAGGTAAGCCCACATTGGACGGTGACGGCAGATTTGTCATAGAGCTTAATGTTTTGCCTAAGAACTACGGCTCCCATAAACTCACCATTATAGCAGAAGATGTTGTAGGCAATAAAATAAAAACAGATAGGACAGTGGTTAACAAAGATTTAGGTAAGGTAACTGATTGGAGACTTTATGCCGGAGACGAGGATATAACGGATAAAAACATTATGAAAAAAGAAGGAATAAAAGATACCCAATTGTCTCTTCGAGGCAAAGTAGGAGGAATGTCACTACAAAGCGTCGGCTCAGGAAGCTATTTATTGATAGTGGACGACCCGGATATAGTATCCTTCAGTGTATTTGACAATAAAGGCAAGGCGGCTATAGATGATAATAATAAGCTTACTGTCAATGAAGACTCGGTAGGCTTGGTATCCGGAGCTGTCAGAATATCCGATACTCACTCAATATATGCAGGAGCATATTTTGATAAAGACAGGATTAAAGAAGAGAAGCCAAAGCCGGATCCTGATAAGAGCTCGGATAGGGAAAGACAGTCCGATCCAAGTTTAGCAGACCCAAGCAAACCTGCACTGCCATCCTTTGAAGAGGAATTGCCTATGCCAAAGGGATTGCCTTTACCAAGCTATTCTGTTCGTGACATTACCGCAATAAAGGCGGCTGCCGGTGAAAAGATATACTATAATATACCGAAAGACATTGACCCGAATTTAGTAATAGTTATCTACACTACACCGGAAGGAGAGGAAATCCTAATGCCTCTGAGTGTGGTAGAAAACGGAAAGTTAACCTTTAAAGCACCCTACGAAGGAAGCTACCGCATAGTAGAAAGCAAAGTTACCTTTGATGATATCCAAGGCCATTGGGGTAATGCAGACATACTCTATGTAGCTGCAAGAGGTCTATTTAACGGAACATCCGAAGGAATATTCTCACCTTCCGTCAAACTAACCCGTGCCATGATGGTTACAGTATTGGGGAGATTAGCTAATGCAAACATAGACGGCTTATCATCCTCCTTTGCAGATGTACCGGAAGGAACCTGGTATACAGCCTATGTTACCTGGGCTAAAGAAAATGGAATAGTAGCAGGTGTAGGAGATAATAGCTTTGAACCTGACAGAGAAATAACTCGTCAAGAGTTCTGCACTATACTCTATCGCTATATGAACCGTATTGGTTTAAAAATGGAAACCGAAAAACTACCCTTTGCCGACAGTGATAGTGTAGCACAATGGGCGGCAGAAGCTATGGAAGCATGTGTAGGAGCAGGCTTGATTGTCGGATATGATAATCATGTTCGACCGGAAGACTCCGCAATGCGTTCTGAATCTGCAACAATATTTGCCCGATTGATTAGACTATTAACAACTTTGGATATGGAGTAAAACCATGAAAAGAAGAATACTGTTACTATTATCTTTAATTATATTACTGCATACCTTCCCTTTATCTTTATGGGCACAAGCGGATGATTTTACTTTAAGGGTAGGGGTGCTTGACACCGGTATTCTTTATAGACATGACGGACTAAAGGAAGTCAAAATAGAGCCGGGGGAAAACTTTGTTTTCCCCGGCTACAATACCACTGACTTATTAGGACATGGTACGAAAGTAGCGGGTTTGATTGTAAAAGAATGTCCCGATGTCACATTAATACCTATGGTAGTTGTATCCCGGTATTTGTCGGGATTACAAAAATCCTGTAATGTCTTAGAAATAGCCAATGCAATAATCAAAGCCATAGATGAATATGACTGCAAGGTACTAAATCTTAGCTTTGGCTTAAAGGAAGACAATGAAGAACTCCGCAGGGCCATAGAATATGCCGAGGAAAAAGGTGTGGTAGTGGTAGCGGCGGCGGGAAATAATAAAGATACCGAATCGGATATTGTTTTTTATCCGGCGGCTTATGAGACGGTGATTGCTGTAAGCGCTGTTGATGAAGAAGGAAAACCTGCTTTTTCTTCTCAAGAAAACTATAGCTTTATCTCTGCTTGGGGAATAAATGTGCCGGTACTTTCCTTTGGTTTTTCCATAAATCTGCCTAAGGTTTCCGGAACCTCCTATGCGGCGGCAACAGTTACAGGCTGGGTATCGGAGCTATTGAAAAATAATCCTGACTATAGCCCTATACAAGTAAGGGAGGCATTAACAGTTTCTGTTAACAGTAGAGAATAGATAATCTTCATATACTGATATAGATTCTTTTATCAGAGGCGTGCTTTTTTGATGCTTATAAAGCTTCATAAGGGCAGCTTTTTTTTGTTGAGAAAAAGTTTTAAAAAATTTTCGATTAAAAGTGCGTACTTTTTGGATTTTTAGTACCTATATAAGTAGAGGGGTTTTTTTGAAAGCTCTTTTTTAGTGAAGGAGGCTTAAAAAATGTATGATACAACGGAACGGATAAGGCGGGTAAAACTGCGTGTTGAGGAACTACGGTGCAAAGAGGAAAAGCGGTTAATCGGTAGTCTTTTCAGTCTATGCGTGATACTGTCAGCTTTCCTCGTTGGAATCATCGGGAACATGGTCGGCGGGGAACAGCATATAGTAACGGGGCTTTACGGTTCCATGCTGATGTATGATGATGTCGGCAGCCATGTATTAGTGGGTGTGATTTCCTTTTCTGCGGCTGTCGGTATTACGGTGATGTGTATTCGCAACAAAGAGAAAAACAAAAAAATTTATAATAGTAAAAAGGACGAGTAGGAGGAAAATATATATGAAAACAAAACGAATAATCTCCTTGCTTTTGGTGATTAGTATTATTTTTTCTATGACTCCTTCCTTATCTGTAAATGCTGCAGG
>CAZGUI010000095.1:0-8373 GCA_964528875.1 uncultured Bacteroides sp.
AAGCAAATTGATCCATAATTCCACAATTTACTCCTACATAGTTATGCTCTGTAGACTGTCCCACTCTAGCTAATTCAAACTTATCTATCTTTCCTTCGCCAAACAGTTCATTTAAAGCGAATGCATAGGTACTCTCAATAGCAGCAGAAGAAGACATACCTGCACCTAAAGGTACATCACCGGCAAAAGCAGTGTCAAAGCCTTTAACTTCCACCCCTCTTTTGATCATCTCTCTACATACGCCAAATAAAAACTTAGCCCACCCTTTGGCTGGAAGATCCGCTTCTTCTAAACCAAATTCTGCACTATCTTTTAAGTCAATAGCATAAGCACGTATTTTATTGGTTCCATTAGGTTTTATTTCGGCAATGATTCCTTTATCAATAGCTCCTGGAAAAACAAATCCACCGTTATAATCAGTATGTTCTCCAATTAAATTCACACGACCTGGAGAAGCATAAACAAATCCTTCTTTTCCTTCAAAGTGTTTTTTAAACTCACTTCTTACTGTCTCTAAATTCATAATGTGTTTCTTATAAAATTAAAAATTATTCTACCGGAATATCTTTATTAACATTTTTACAACCTACTAATCCATAGAACAGTAGATAAGCAAGTGCTGCAATGATTAACCAATAGCTAGCCATATAGCCTGCTTCATCAGAAATAAATTGTTGCACTAATGGAAGAACACCTCCACCAACAACCATCATCATAAAAATACCTGAAGCTTGTGCTGTATATTTTCCTAAACCTTCAACGGCTAAATTGAAAATACCACCCCACATCACAGAGGTACAAAGACCACAAAGTACAAGAAAGAAAGCACTTACTGGAACTTTTGCCATCATAAAGCCATTATCTACACTATAACCAGGCATTGATAGCGTAACCTCTTTAGGTGTAAATATGGCGATTAGAACAAACAATATAGCAGTAGAAGAAACCACTATAAGTTGAGTTCTACTTGAAACTTTGCCACTAATGGCACTACTAGCTGAACGTCCTACTAACATCAGCAACCAATAGATAGCCGCAATAGCACCACCAATAGCTGCACCATTCTCTAGAATTCCTGCTCCTCTGACTGAAGAATCGGCTAAATAGAAGTTTAATGTACCAGGAATACCAATCTCAATACCTACATAGATAAAGATACCAATTACACCTAATACAGTATGACGGAAGTTCCATGGGCTATGAGCAAATTTTTCTTCAACAGCATCTTTAGCTCTTAAGTGAGGTTCCGGAATAGCCACAAAAGTAATGATAACAAAAGCAGCAACGAAAACTCCCATTGCAATAAATAATAATGGAGCAACGTCAGACATTGCTGTTTTTACAGTTACTGTGCCAATTAAAGCACCTACGAATAAAGGAGTTAATGTACCTGATAGTGAGTTTAAAGCACCACCTGTTTGGATTAATTGGTTTCCTTTATTACCTCCACCACCTAACATATTTAGCATAGGGTTCACTACGGTGTTCAACATACAAACACAGAAACCGCAAATAAATGCACCTAAAAGGTAGACTATAAAGTTAAGCTTAATGATGTATTCACCCATTGCAAAAACCTCTGTAGAGGCGCCAAAAAGGCTGGATAAGTATTGTACAAACAAACCGATAAAACCTACAGCCATAGCTGCAAGAGCTGTTTTTTTATAACCGATTTTCACTAATAAATTACCGGCTGGAATACCCATAAATAGATAAGCTAGAAAATTCATCATATTTCCCATCATACCCAGTGTATTCGAACCGGCGTATTCATTTCTCCAAATAGTACCAAATGGAGCGGCTAAGTTTGTAACAAAAGAGATCATCGCAAAGATGAAAAACATCGTTATAATTGCGACCAGATTACTGTTCTTTTTTTCTTGTGTCATGATTTACTTGTATAAAGGTTAAATTATGGATTAATTATTTTTTATAAAATTATTCTTCAACTGTAAACTTATATATAGTAGCTTGTTCATATACCTCACCAGGTTGTATGGTGGCCTTAGGAAAATGAGTTTTATTGGGAGTATCAGGGAAACACTGAGCCTCAAAACAAATTGCACTACGTGCAGGGAAAGTTGCTTCATCTGCTCCTTTGAATCCACCCAACCAGTTACCGGTGTAAAGTTGAACACCCAATTCAGTGGTATATACCTCCATTTTTCTTCCACTCTTTGCATCAAAACAAGAAGCTGCAAAACTCAGCTCATTACGTTCGCTCTTGTTAAGTACATAACAGTGGTCATAACCGGCTCCACGTTTAAGTTGAACAAAATTTTCTTCAATACGGTCACCTACTGTATGAGGAGTTCTAAAATCCATTGGGGTATTCTCTACCAATAAAACTTCACCCGTGGGTATTGAAGTATCATCTATAGGAATAAAAAAGTCGGCATTAATTACCACTTCATTATCTTCAATGGTAGGAGTAGGATTTGCAGTTCCTGCCAAATTAAAGAAACCATGATTAGTTAAATTAATAACAGTGGGGGCATCAGTTGTAGCATGATAAGTAATCATTAATGAATTAGAATCATCAGATAACTCATAAACCATTTTAACGGTTACAGTTCCAGGAAAGCCCTCTTCACCATCTTTTGAGATATAAGAAAATTCAATTCTATTGGCATTTATTTGATTAGCGTCCCAAACGCGAGCATGAAACCCTGTAGGTCCTCCATGAAGTGAATTTGGACCATTGTTTGTTTCAAGCTTATATTCTTCTCCATTTAGCAAAAATCTTCCTTCGGCTATTCTATTACCATAGCGACCAATAGTAGTACTTAAAAAAGGTTCTGGTGCATTCATTAAGTCATCTATTGAGTCATAACTTAATACAACATTTTCCAACTTATCGTTTTTATCGGGAACAAAAATAGCTGTAAGTGCACACCCATAGTTGGTTACTCCTACCACCATCCCAAGTTTATTCTTCAATATAAACAGATCAGTTTGTTTACTATTTACTATTTTCCGGAAGCGTTTTTTATTTAAAGCACAATAGCCTTGGAGTGAGAAATCAGTGTCTTTCATATTTTTTAAGTTAGTATTGCAATATTTGCTGTATCAGCGTAAGGCAAAGTAAAACAAAAAGGTCGATTAAATAAACTTATAAGTTACATTTAAGCATCTATTTTAGTAAAGATTAATGGTTTATTTTACACTAAAAAAAATTATCCTAAATATTTATCATAATTTTGAATTATTAATACTACAAATTACTATTTTTGTAAAAGACCAATTAATATTAAATAGAAATATAAAATGTACCCTTATTTATTTAAACCTATTTTAAAACAAACCATTTGGGGTGGTAATAAAATTATCCCATTTAAAAATTTAAGTGAGAAATTAGAAAAAGTAGGAGAAAGTTGGGAAATATCTGGAGTACCAGGTTCTGAATCTGTTGTAGCAAATGGTGCAGATGCAGGTATGACACTCTCCCAACTAATTAGAGAGTATAAAGGAGATCTGGTTGGCTATGAAAACTACGCACAATTTCATGATAAGTTTCCATTACTAATTAAGTTCATTGATGCTGAACAGGAGTTATCTATTCAAGTTCACCCTGATGATGAAATGGCTAAACAACAACATGATTCGTTTGGGAAAACTGAAATGTGGTATATTGTTGATGCTCAAGAAGGTTCAAAAATCAATCTTGGTTTTTCTGAGGAAATCACTCCCAAAGAGTATAAACAACGAATACACAATCACACCATAGTAGATGTATTGAAGAAACACGAAATAAAGAAAGGTGATGTGTTCTTTATACCTGCAGGTCGTATTCATAGTTTGGGTGCAGGATCATTTATTGCAGAGATTCAACAAACCTCTGACATAACTTACCGCATCTATGACTTTGACAGAAAAGATGCAGAAGGAAATCCAAGAGAACTACACACTAACTTAGCTGCTGAAGCACTAGATTATAATGTTTTGGATGATTATCAAACACACTATGAGGCTGAAATGAATGAGCCTGTTGAGTTGGTGGCTTGCCCTTATTTCACAACTTCTTTATATGACGTGGATGAAGAAATTACTTGTGATTACACAGAGCTAGATTCTTTCGTTATTTTTATTTGTTTAGAGGGAAGTTGTAGAATGATTGATAATTACGAAAATGAAGTAGAAATAAAATCAGGGCAAACGGTTTTATTCCCTGCTACAACCATGGAGGTTACCATCATACCCAATGGAAATGTAAAAATGTTAGAAACCTATGCGTAAACCTCAATAGGTTAAGTATAATATTATGTTTTAAAGAAAAGCGAATATTCTAAGTTAGAATATTCGCTTTATTATTTTTCTTAAATTTCTGAAAACTTTCCACCCTAACTGAAAGGCACTTATTGCACCAAATCCCAACTGAAAGGGCCTGACGTAAGCTCTAGAACTGTTAACAACAGATGTTACAGGATTTGTTACTGCTTTAGCCTGAGTTAAAATTAGATCTTGTTGTTTTCTAATTTCAACCAGAAGTTCCTCTTTTCGGGCTGATATATCAGAAAGTGTAATTTTCTCTTTATTCGGAAAATGAAAGTTTAAGGATGACATACTTTTTATTTATTTTTCGTATTAGAGTTTCCTAGAAAAAGATTGGCTGTAAAGTTGACTATAGGGGAAATAATGAGTTTCTTTCTCATCAAATAAACTAAAAGAATCAAAACAACATAAACAATACCAATGATTAAATAACTTGCTCCTAAACTCCCAACTAAAGGGACTAAAGCATAAGCTAAAGCCATTAAAAGGAAAAACAGAGCTACCATGCCTAAAATAACGAATAAAATAATTAAAATTAAAGCAGAAAAAAGAATAGTCAACTTTTCTGTTATTTCTAATTTGGTATATTCCTTTTGAAGTACCAGATATTTTTTAATCTCTTCAAAAAGTTCTTTCACACTCGAAATTGTTTTATCGCTAAACATAATAGTTCTGTTTCTCTAAATAATTGTCATGAATTTAATCAACTATGTCCTTTACTTCTGAGGCAATATCACTCACCAATTCATCTAAATCAGCTTTACTCAATTTGATGCCTTTTTCACGAAGTTTTTCAGCAATTAATTCACGTGTATTCTCTCCTTTTTCGGGTGCAAAAAGTATTCCAAATACTGCACCAACAATAGCTCCACTTAAAAAAGCTCCTAAAATATTAATACCTTTCATAGTTATAAGTTTTTAATTGTAAATAAATATATCTTCTCTTACAGTATCAGTATATCAACAATGGAAATTAACGATTTGTTTTATAAATAACAACTATTCCACAACAAATTGTTGGTTTATTTTATTTCATATAGGTTCACAGATTAGAGCAGGTTACTGGCTAGTTCACTTAACCTACTACGCTCTCCCTTAATTAAATTTACGTGAGAAAAGACATCTTGTTCTTTCATTCTGTCAATCATATACACCAATCCGTTGGAATGCGTATCGAGGTAAGGATGGTCAATTTGATGAATATCTCCTGTAAAGACCATCTTTGTCCCTTCTCCTGCTCGTGTTATAATGGTCTTTATCTCATGAGGTGTTAAGTTCTGAGCTTCATCAATAATACAGTAGGTCTCACTTAAGCTACGTCCTCTGATAAATGCTAATGCCTCTATAACTAACTGATTTCCTTTTTGCATTTCATCAATTTTACGCACTTCTAGTGAATTGATAGCAAACTGGCGTTTAATAACATTCAGATTATCAAAAAGAGGTTGCATAAAAGGAGCTACTTTATCTTGTGCATCGCCCGGCAAAAAACCGATGTCTTTATTTGATAAGGAAACAATGGGACGAGCTAAAAGAATTTGCTTATAGTTATCGGCATTAGCCAAAGCAGCAGCTAAAGCTAACAAGGTTTTACCTGTGCCGGCTTTTCCCGTTAACCCAACCAATTTAACATCGGGATCGTTTAGAATTTCAAAAGCAAAGGCCTGCTCAGCATTACGGGGTTCAATACCATAGTTCCTTCTTTTCTCTACTAAAATAACACGATTGGTAAAAGGATTGAAGCGTGCCAGAGCAGTGTTACTTTCACTTTTCAGAATAAAACACTCATTGGGGTGAATAACTTGTCTTAAATCGCCAAACTCTTCAATATCAACCCCTCCTTTATTTGCATATAATTTGTCTATTAATTCAGATGATACTCCTTCAAAAATCTCATTCGATTTATCAAAAATATCCTCATTCACTACTTTATCGTTAATGTAATCCTCACTCATTATGCCTAAGGAACGAGCTTTCATTCGAAGATTTACATCTTTAGTAATCAAAACGGTTACCATATCAGGATATTTTTCACTAATACAGTCGGCAGTAGCTAAGATACGATGATCCGGCTTTCTTTCAGGAAAAGATGCTGTTACTTTTTTAGACTCCACATCTCCTGCAACAATAAATAAACGTCCTAACCCCTCTCCTAATACAGTTCCTTCAGCAAATAACGAATCATCAGTCAAGGCATCTAGTTCACGAGAAAAAGCCCGGGCATTGAAATTGATTTGCTCATTACCTTTCTTAAATTTATCCAGTTCCTCAAGAACCACAATGGGAAGATAAACATCATTTTCTTCAAAGTTTGAAAGGCATTTGTAGTCGTGAAGGATTACATTGGTATCAAGTATAAAATTCTTCTTTTTTCCCATCTCTTTTAAGGTTAAAATGTTGATATTTGCAAATTAACACCCCAATCAGTTGCATAAACAATTGATTATGTCTTAATAACAAATATATAGAAATAAAGTTTCTATGCAAGTAAAAATCCATCAAATAAGATGAACTATAAAGAAACAATAGAATATCTTTATAATAGTGCTCCTATGTTCCAAAGAATAGGGAGTAAAGCATATAAAGAAGGACTACAAAACACTTATGATTTAGACTCTCATTTTAACCATCCACACAGAAGTTATCAAACGATACACATTGGGGGAACTAACGGAAAAGGATCAACTTCGCACACGCTAGCCTCAATATTACAACAGAGTGGATACAAAGTTGGTCTCTATACTTCTCCACACTTATTGGATTTTAGAGAGAGAATGCGTGTAAATGGAGTTCCTATCGCTGAGGATTTTGTAATAGATTTTATTCAGAACAACAAGTCTTTTTTCGAACCTCTTTACCCCTCTTTCTTTGAATTAACTACAGCCATGGCTTTCAATTATTTCAGAGCAGAACAAGTTGATGTGGCTGTAATTGAAGTTGGTTTAGGTGGGAGATTAGATTGTACTAATATTATAGAACCCGATTTATCAATCATCACAAATATTGGGTTAGATCACACACAGTTTTTAGGCAATACCCTTGCTCAGGTTGCTAAAGAAAAGGCTGGAATCATTAAACCAAACACCCCTGTAATTATAGGTGAAACACATATTGAGACAGCTCCTGTATTTAAAGAGAAAGCAAAAGAACAAAATGCACCTATATTTTTTGCTGAAGAAAAAGCCTATGTCACTTTAGCAGGAACGAAACCTGCTGAGCAAGGAGGTTGGATTTATGACTCTAAATACCCTAAAGACTTATACGGAGAAATGGCGGGTATTTATCAAATAAAAAACACTAATACCCTGTTACATGCAATAGAGCAACTGAATGGATTAAATTACAACCTATCTGAACAAAACATTCGTGATGGGTTTGCCGCGGTTTCTCAGACTACAGGATTACTAGGGAGGTGGCAAAAAATAGCAAGTAGTCCCACAATAATTTGTGACACTGGTCATAATGTTGAAGGAATAACTGAAATAGTAAAACAACTAAAAGTTACTCCACACAAACAGTTACATATGGTTTTTGGAATGGTCAACGATAAGGATATTTCAGGAGTTTTACATATCTTACCCAAAGAGGCTACATACTATTTCACAAAACCTCTAATAGATCGTGCATTGAATGAAGACGATTTAAATAAACTAGCATCAAAAGCCGGACTGAAAGGAAAAGCTTATAGATCCGTAGAACTAGCCTTGAAAGCAGCAAAAGAAAAGAGTGAGAAGGACGACTTAATTTTTATTGGAGGAAGTAGTTTTATGGTAGCCGATTTACTATCACTTTTACAAGAAAAAAAGAGCTAAAAACTTCTAATATGAAAAAGTAGAAATTCAAACATTTAGTCGGTCCTAGACCGAGCACCCTTCAGTCCTAGACCGACACCCCTTCGGTCTAGGACCAAAGGCCCTTAGGTCTTAGACCACTTCAGGAAGCGTAGGAACTGTCATAAAAAGAACAAGAGAAACCACCTTATTGAAAACAAAAAAACCAACTCCTTAATTGGGGATATTCAGTAAATAGCCTAAAATCTGCTTGAGGTTCTATTTTCAGGCAGATTTTTCTGTAATTATTTTCCACATTTAGCTCAGTCTG